>NZ_FYAV01000027.1:0-34652 GCF_900185745.1 Stappia sp. TSB10GB4
CCCGATGGCGACGCCTCGTGCGCGACTATGAGCAGCGCATCGACGTCTCTCATGCCATGATCCTCGTCGCCATGGGCGGAAACCTGCTACGCAGAACAGCTCATCCCTGATTTTCCAAACGGACTCTAACTGAGCCAAGGCATAATCATTTCTGCTCAAGTTATCGGGCGCCAAAATGACTTCAACGCGATACCGGCCAAGCTCATCGTTGGCTTGGTTTGCGAAATCATCGAGGATCTTGAAGTCGTCGTTATCCATTACCGGCATGTGCGTCCACGTTTCTTATTTATGGCATGCGAGGCAGACTTTCGCCTGCCCGTACAGGTCGTCGATATCCAATGGCTCATTATCAGGCCGAAGTGGGTTCGGCTGAAGCTTGGAGCGAAGACGTTCTAGGCGCAGGGCGTGATCCTGCCTGATCTGCTCAATGCGTTCTGGCCGCGATAGCTCTTCAAGGGATTCACCTTGGCTCCAGGTAAAAGGCGAGCCGTGCTCGACAGCGTTCTTCTCGTACGCTTTAGCGTCCTCGAACGCTTCAGGATGCACTTCCATCAAACGCACCCACTCAATCTTTTGCTGGAAGAAACAGAAAGTGCAGCCGCTTCGCGTGCGCCAGGCGTAATACGTTGGCAGCCCCAGCCCCGCAGCATCCAACAGCTCCAGAACGCCAGGTTTGTCGATGCCGGCGTCCTTGAAAGGCAGTCGGACCACCAGGTTGTCATGTTTTGAGGTGTAGCCTTCGCGGTATTCCTCATCTGCGCGAATGGCGACATAGCTGTAAACCTTCGTGCCCTCATCCAATATCGGCCGCAGCCAACGCTCGAATGGGCGGAGCTTTAGCTGGCGCGTACACCATCGGGTTTGAGGGGACGGCAAAAAATCGTTGTACTGCTTGAGCCAAAAATCGAAGTCTCGGTCCGGATTGAGCCGTAGGATAGGCTTCCCGAGGAAACCTTCAAGACGCCCGAGGTACTCGTAGACCTCCTCCAACTCCTTGCCGGTGTCGGTGAAGAAGTACTCAATGTCCAGCTCGGGATGGTTCTGACGCATGTACACGGCCAAAGCAGCGCTATCGCGCCCGCCGGATAGACCGAGGACGTGTTTCTCCGACGCCGCCATCAGGTCGAAGCCCTCCGCTTATTGGTATTCTTTGATTGGCTTGGCCTCGCCATGTACTGCGCACTGATTTCCGCCAACGCCGCGAGGATAAGATTGCGTTGCGTGGTGTCCGCCTGCTCCAATGCGGCTGTGACGCGCACGATCACATCCTCGATCGCGGAACGATCGGTATCCGCTACATGGAACTCCTCAAGGATGGGGGTCGGCCGGCCACCCTGCATTCCGATGACCACGGCTATGGCCTGCCGCTTATCCGGACGGCCTCTGACGCGCGCAAACGTCTCGGCGCGCAGGAACTGTTGGGCTAGGTCAGCCAAGTCGATGGCCGCCTTATCCAAGTCGGGATCAACCCAGTCTCTCGGAGGTTTATTCGCCGCAAGACTCGCAATCCCCTCGAAGCTCTCGTCGCTTCCATTGAATTGGGACAGGCGGCCGACGAAAGCTTCCAAACGGAAATCTCCTGCGAGCTGCCTGATATTCTCGGCTCGCTCGCGCAGGGCAGCCAATGCTTGCGGCGCGATGTTGGGCACTTGGAGCTCGCCAAGCATGGCGTCGCGCAGGTGATGAAGCATCGAGGGATAAGCCTGAGCAAGCTCCCCCAAACCCTGCCGCACTTCGGTCACAACTCTCTGAAGAGCCTGGTCGGTTGTAAGCTCACCCGCTCCAACCACGGCAGGCAGATCATCGAAGAGAAATTGGTTCGGATCGCGGGCGCGCTTGAACAAGTCGCGGACACGCAGCGCGTTGGGAGACAGGCGGCCGGTGCGCTTCGTCCACTGCGGAAGCTGTTCGTAAATACTGATGAGCCCCCTGGCCACGTCGATTGGCTCAAGGTGTATCGATCTATTTTCCGCTCCAAGATCACGAATAATTTCAGCCATCCGTGAGAGGAGCTTCTGGGCCATCTCCGACAGGTTCATCCGCCGAAGTTGAATGATGGTCGGGTCTTTCGAGAGATAGTCCACGTCTACATCGTCGAAACGCGAACGGAAAACACCGTCACGGTACACAGCAATGCTATCGCGCTGGGAAAGGATGAACGCCACGGCCAACACCGGCATCAAACCGTCTTTGACGCCGAACGGGGGCTGGCGCCACACGTTATAGATTTCGGAAACCTTGACGATCTTACCTTCATTCAACTGAATGAACTCGGAAGCCGCAGCCCAAATGGGGCCTAGCCCAAACTTGTCATCCTCCCCGCACGATGGCGCACGGAACTTCCACCCCTTACCATCCGCCGCATAAAGCCCCGTCGCCTCCAGGACGGAGGCAAACAATCCTCCCTCCGCCGGAAAGCCCTCTATCCCAAGGCGCGGTTGGCCTTCATTGATCACCATCTGGCGGAGAAGTGTGTTTTGTGCCGAGATGGCACTTGCCGACGGCTTCTGGCGGTTTAGCAACTCATTGTGGAGTTTGGGGCACTGGTTGAAGCGACGATGAGCAAGCTCGGACGCCAGACTATTCAGCTCGGCATGACGATAAGCCTTGGGCTCATGATGCTTGCGATACCAAAGGGCGCCGTCAAATGCCCTGTGCAACTCCAATTCGAGCAGACCTGTTACCGACGCGATGCGCGCGTCAACCTCCCTACGAGCGACGGGGTCACCTGCTAGCTCCGGATGGTTGTGGCGCACGCTGTCCAGCGCCAGCAGTTCTCGGGCGAAAGGTACTATCGACCACGACCGATTCGAGATGCCGACGACGACATCCCACTTATCGCTGTGGCGGGCAGCCTCACGGCAGAGCTTTCCGGCAACGGCTTCGGTCTCCCCTTCGCTGGGGATCGCCAGAAGGAATTGGCCGATGGCCCCATCGCGCGCTTCGTAGCTCGAAGCGAGGGCTGAAAGCTCGCGGAGCGGGCTGATGTTGACATCGAACCAACGCATCGCACCCGTTTCGTGATAATGGCGCTTGGCCAATACGGGCTGCAAGCCGGCGAGCACCTTCAATGCGGGGAAGTCAATCTCGTCGACTTCCTCAAGCGCCGCGCGCACCGCTTGGTCGATGTCGAAGTCGCTGCCGCCATAGATCGCGTGAGCGTCGAGAAACTTCTTGAAGATCGTAAACGACCATTTCCCGAGCTGTTCGAGCGCTTGGCGCAACGCCTTTTCCGTGATTGCCGGAAAACAGGCATGGAGCAGCTCGAAACTCGGCACCAATCCGGAGCGTTCCTTGAAGAGATCGACAACGGCGATGGTCTTGAGCAACTGGATATGCAAGGCGTCCCCGCCGATGGCTTCGCAGCGCTCCAACGCCTCGGCAGCAAGCGCCCATCGGTGTCCATCGGGCGACGCAAGAATGGACGGCTCCAGGTTGGCCCGGAGGTAGTCCCAAAGCCGGTCCGGCCCGTAGAGGGTATCGTCGGCCGAATGGTTCACGAAATCCTGGAAGCCATGCGGCTCAGCCGAGTTAAGGAAGCCGAAAATGCTTCGCTGGTTCTGGCCGAAGCGCCGCCGCGAGATGGGACCGAGGAGACAAGCGACCACCGGGTGCAGCGGCCAGCAGTTCTCCAGCATCGAAGCAAGGCTCTCGGCTTCGACCGGCCGGCCGCCGCGCGCTAACGACGCAACGAGCTGGGCAGCCTTACCGGGTTTGCCGGGGCGGCGGTCCGACTCAATCGCGCGTGAGATAAGGTCTATCTGCTCTTCGCCGGCCGTGTTTACGGCAAGGTCGATGTAACGGCCCTGGACCTTGGCCCATTCGTCGCGCATCTCTCGGGAGAGACGGTGCGCATACTCTTCAAACGCCTGATGGAGGACGCCAACGATCAGAAGGCGCCCTTTGCTCCTGGCAGCCAACTCTGCGAGTTGCTGGAAAACGTAGATGTCCGACCCTTCTTGGGCAGCCCCCTCTAGGAACTTACCCATTTCGTCCACAAAGACGACAACGCCTCCGTGACTCCTGGGATTTTGGGCGGCAGCTTCCGTAATGGCCTTGATGAGCTGGATTTCGGTCCAGCCGCCGCGTGGTTGCCGATTGACCAAACCGGCGGCGCTTAACGCCTCTCCAATGACCCGAACAGGATGCTCACGCCTTCCGACAACGGGAATGATCCGCCATCCCTTGTTTCCGGTCGGCAGCGCACCCCAAACGGCATCCGTAACTTTGCGGCCGAAGACTTTGGCCGCTTGCTTCTGTAGCCCGGGGTTTCCATTCAGGAGCGCGGCCAGCGCGACCACCAGACTCGACTTACCGCTGCCGTAAGGGCCGGTCCATGTGAACGCGCCCTGCCCTGTCTCGGATACGTGCTTGGCCATGGCCAGCAGAACGTCCGCAGATGTCTGAGGACAGATGAAGCCTTCAAGCGCTTTGGGATCGCCCAAATCCGTGTCAATGCGGATGGCACGAAGGAAGCGGCGGGCAATATGGATTCTGTCCTTCAACAACATCAAGCCGCCTCCTGCCGTGCAGACGCGGCGTAGTCCATGTCGATGTAGGATATGGGATCGGCAACCGTCCGCCTCGCGTCGCGCACCACCTGCCTCAAGCCGGTTGCCTCCGACCACCTCAAAGCGCCGCGCGTGGCGTCGTCCAACTCCGCCAAGCGGTCAGCAACATCGTTCTCGTCCAGGAGGAAAACTCGGCCAGGCCCACCCGGCTCGTGAGCGATGGCATCGAACGACAACGTAGCCGCCGATGAATGCCGGGACCAGAAATCGAGCAGGGCATAGACGAAGACGCCATTGCCCAACGTGGACTTCGGGCCACGAACGAAGCGGAAATTGTCACGCTTGCCAACCGCCTTGATCAGCCCCAACTCGGTCAGTGGGGACTCTAGAGCATCATCGTTGCCAGAGCGCCCGGTCGGGCGCTGTGCAACATAGGTGCGGACGAAGCAAGCGACATCGTTCTTGATGGTCGCGCCCGCCACTCTCATCCACGCACGATCCTTGGCGAGGCGCTCAAGCCCCTTAGCAAGGCCGTCACGATCAAAAGTGATGGCGGGAAAATGATTGAAGGCCCAAAACCACGTCGTCTTCGCAGGCAAGGCAGCCAATTGCCAATGGCAAAGCCACAACGTGGCGGGGTGCTCCATGTAGGGATCGAGGCCATCCGGCCCAAACAGCTTTCGACCAAGCCCCGCAGTATGGATGACCTGCGAACCTTGAGGCTCCTCGATAATGCCGGTCGCCGTCGCCCAATGGCGCATCGAGGCAACCATGTTTTTGCCGACGCCGAACCGGGCGATGGCATCATCCCCCAAAAAAACGCTCTTATTCTCCTCGCCGCCTTCCGTCTCGGCAACGGCGTCGAATGCCTTTTTCAACCACCCATAGCGCAGGGGGAATGTCTCGTGGCCCGAGAACTGATGCTTGTAGTCGTCTTCAAAAAGTGGCCCCCTTGCCATCGCCGCCCCCTTTCGGCACCTGGATGATTCCTCCAGGTCGACAATATCGCAGCGGATGTGGTAGGGTCAATTAAAAGCTGGAGGAAGGCTCCAGAAACAGGGGGAGCGGCTGCGAGGGCCTGCCTCGCCTCTCAACTCCTAGGGGTTTGAATCTGAATGAGGGTCGGCAACACGATCTATTTGGACCATCAAGCGACCACGCCGACGGATCGCCGCGTCCTAGAGCAAATGATGCCGTTCTTCGCCGATGCGTTCGGCAACCCTCACTCTGCCGATCATATCTTGGGATGGAACGCCGCTCAGGCGATTGAGGCTGCGGCGAGCAACGTCGCCGCCCTCATCGGTGCGGATTCGGATGAGATCGTGTTCACATCCGGCGCGACCGAAGCCAACAATCTCGCTCTCCTCGGTCTCGCTCAAAGCGCCGTGAACGGAAAACGCAATCGCATTCTCGTCAGCGCCACCGAACACAAGAGCGTTCTCGCCACAGCCCGAGAAATACAACGGCGGCTTGGCTTCACAGTGGAACTGCTTCCCGTGGATGTCGAAGGCGCTCTTTCATTAAAGGCACTCAAAGATAAGTTATCTGATGATGTTCTTCTTGTCTCTATCGCACTTATAAATAATGAGATTGGTACTATTTCGGACATAACAATAATTCACGAATTGTTGACAGAATTTGGCGCAGTTTTCCATTGCGATTGTGCGCAAGCACCGGGAGTCGTTGACTTAAAGATGCTTTCCGAGCACGTCGATATGGCAAGTTTGTCAGGTCACAAAATGTACGGACCCAAGGGCATTGGGGCTCTCTTCGTTCGTCATAGCTTGCAAGATCGCCTTCATCCGATCATTCACGGTGGCGGACAGCAACGGTACCTGCGTTCCGGGACGCTTCCGACGCCACTATGCGTAGGCATGGGTGCCGCAGCGGAGATTGCTCGGTCAACTGTTGCCGAGGTTACTCCTGTGTTGCGCCGGCGGCGGGATCGGCTGGTCAACGGTCTCGGCCGATTGCGGTGGAGGACGGCACTGAATGGTCCCGATCTCGCAAACCGGCATCCAGGCAACGCCAACGTTCGATTTGATGGCTTCTCCGCGAGCGACATCTTGGCAGCCCTTCAGCCGAAGCTCGCCGCCTCAACGGGTTCCGCATGCACGAGCGGCATCCCGGAACCGTCGCATGTACTACGAGCGATTGGGCTTTCGGCCGCGCAAGCGGAGGCATCCATTCGCTTTAGCGTCGGGCGACAAACGACTGATCAAGACATTGAGGACGCCATCGATCTTATTGACCGGGCTCTCTCCAAGCTTGTGAGTGGCGGCATGGAAGTGGCTGTCTAACAGATTCGGCTATTGTCGCCTCGCGGTTCTCTCTCCCAAACGTAATGCGTATCTGGAACCGCTACACCATGCCTTCGCTGATCGCGCTGCGTCCACCCGGAAGCTGACGATAAAGGGTCGCTGGCGAGACACCGAGCTTCCTGGCTACGTCGACGATAGTGATATCCGGATCGCGGAGCATACTCTTGACAATCGCAAGGTCCTTGTTGGTCAAGCTCCGCGGCCTACCGCCCTTGCGGCCTCGGGCGCGAGCCGCTTCCAACCCCGCCCTTGTGCGCTCGCGGATCATGGCGCGCTCGAACTGCGCCAAGGCGGCGAATACATGAAACACGAGCATGCCACCGGCGGTGGTCGTGTCGATGGTTTCGGTGAGGGAGCGGAAGCCCATGCCCTTCGCCTGGAGAAGCTCCACCGTGTCGATGAGCTGGCGCATGGACCGGGCTAGGCGGTCGAGCTTCCAAACGACAAGCGTGTCGCCGGGCCTCATAAAGTCGAGCGCACGCTGAAGCTCGGGGCGGTCGCGCTGCGCACCGGAGGCAGTCTCGACGAAGACGCGTTCGCACCCCACCGCCGCAAGGGCGTCGGTCTGAAGCGTCAGATTTTGTTCTGCGGTAGATACACGGGCGTAACCAATATTCACTCTCTCAAAATCCGTAAATTGAACTCAGCCAGTGTATCAGATTTCGATGCACAGTTCTGAGAAATACAGAAGGGCGGAAACACATTCCGCCCTTCTCAAAACATTTGCACCATCAACAACGGTCGTTTTTGCGAGGTAGTTCTACAGCCTCCAACGCTGCCGCCGTCTCGTCGAATCCGCTGCGACGGGCTTCGTCGGCGAGATACCGGATACACCACGCGAGCCGATTGGCTTCAATGCGGGACGGATGCTCACCACTATGCGGCGAGGATGCCGGCCATTCGGTATCGTGCGTCATGCCGCAACCCTTTCCTGACGAAGCTCGGCAAGGTTGGCGATGACGGAGCCCGTCGCGCCGGCACGCTTGCGTACACGCGCCAGATATTCGGGCGATACCTCCAACCACTCGGCCGCCGCCGTGTCGGTGCCGGTCTCCATGGTCCTGCCAAGGCGGATGGGGTTCCAGCCGGCACGGCGCATGATCGGCTCCATGCGGATGTCGGACACCGACACATAGGCGCGGAGCCCGGTGAACAGGCCGAACTCCAGCATCCCGGCCATGAGGATGGCCGCGATATTGCCCGGAGCGGTGGCCTGGTCGGCACAGAAACGGGTGCTCTCCCAGATGTCATGGGCGCGCGGCATGTCGGCGTCTACCAGGTCGGGAAATACGTCGGCCAGCAGATACGGGCCTGTCGTCGGCAGGAGCCGCGTGCAGGCGTTCACACGGCCGTCCGGCGCAGTGTGAACCAGGTAATGCGCGTCGGGCAGGTCGAACTGGTCGAGTTCCAGCCCGTTGACGACGGTGACATCCCAGCCAAGCCGCTCCCGGAAGACGCTCCGGCGGAGCTGATGCATGGACGCGAGCGCATCCCAATGCAGGTGCGCGTTCTCTTTCGATATGATGTGAAGCAATGGCTTCCCTCCCAAATTGTTTGGGAGCATTCAGCCAGAGATTGCGCGCACTGCCATCCTGTGAACCGTCACAGGTTACTGGCGAGTAAAGCGGTTTCACGGGGAAATCATGCCTTCCATGATGGCCTTGACGACCGCATGGTAGACATTGGTCACGCCCATCTTGGCGCGGACGTTGTCGAGGTGGAAATAGACCGTCCGGGCAGAGATGCCGAGGATGCGGGAGGTTTCCCAGGCGGACTTCCCGGCCGCAATCCACAGGAGACATTCGCGCTCCCGTCGCGTCAGGCTGACGGTGGTCCGGCCTGAACGGCCAAGGGCGAGAAGTTCGCGGGCGTGGTTGTGAAAGGCGAGTGACATCAGGTGCACGTCCTGGCCGACAGTGGACATCAGCCGGGTGAGGCCGTTCGCGCCGTGATCGGACACCATGGATGCCATCGCGAGCGAACCGCGGGCGCCGTGGATCGGAATGCCGACACCCTCGCCCAGCCCGAACTCGGTCGCTTCGGCAAAGAGCCGGGCCTGTTCGGGCGACGGCTCGATACCAAAGGACATGGCGCTCCAGGTGAAGGGAGCTACCTGCGACGGGCCGTTCAGGATGACGGGATCGACACGGTGATAGCCGTTGTCGATGTAGTGGCTGTACCAGGCGTCGGGGAAGGTGGTCAGGATGAGCGGCTTCTCGTCCGGTAGCGCGTCCGTGCGAATGACCTGATACGCCCACTCACGGAAGCCCAGATCCCAGAGCGATTTCGAGAACGCGACCTCAAGCGACGCAACGTCCTCCACGTCGCGGATATGATCCAGAAAGCCGATGACGGTCGATCGAATGTCCTGACGTTCCTCTCATGTGAATTGGTGAATACTTATGAAGTTGAACGAAAATTCGTGAATTAACGAAATGTGTATGTCATCATTTCTGTAATTCGTCATAGCCCAGAAACAAGAACAAGAAAGGATGGACATGACTCTTTTCATCGGAACCATCTCCCAGAAAGGCGGCGTCGGCAAAAGCACGCTGGCGCGGCTGATCGCCCGCGAATACGCGCTTGCCGGATGGAACGTGAAGATCGCGGACCTCGATATCCAGCAGGGCACCAGCTTCAGTTGGCAGGCGCGGCGCCTTCAGCGCAGCGTCGAGCTGGTGGTCGCGGTCGAACGCTTCGGCACCGTCGGCCAGGCCGTGAAGGCGGCGGCCGGATACGACCTGATGATCCTCGACGGCCCGCCGCACGCGACCATGGGCACGCACCAGATTGCCGAGGCCAGCACGCTCGTCGTGCTGCCGACCGGACTCGCGCTGGACGATCTCGAACCGACCGTGCTGCTCGCCCATGAGCTGACCAAGAAAGGCGTGCCGGCCGACAGGATCGCCGTCGCCTTCTGCCGCGTCGGCGACAGCGAACCCGAACTTGCGGAGGCCAGCGCCTATGTGCGGCAGGCCGGATACCGGCATCTGACGAACGTACTGCCGGAGAAGACAGGCTTCCGCCGGGCCAGCGACGAAGGCCGCGCGCCGACGGAAACCCGCTTTGCCTCCCTCAACGAACGCGCGGCGGCCATCGCCCAGGAGCTGGCCGACATCATCCAGACGCGCACCGACAGGGAGGCGGCATAGGATGACGAAGATTCTCCCTCCCCGTCGCAATGGCAAAGGTCTGCCGCCCGCACCGATGCAGGTCGTGCACAATCTCGACCGCGCGGAAAGCGGCGCCCAGAAGCCGCTCAACTTCAAGGTCAGCCCGGAGTTTCACCGCGAGTACAAAGCCTACGCGGCTGTGCACGGCGTCTCGATGGTGGACCTGCTGCGCGAAGGCTTCGATCTGGTGAAGCAGCGGCGTGGATGACGAAATAACACAAGGACGATTTCGTCATATAGAGAAATGATGACGGACTACAACCTGTGAACATTCACAGGTTATGTAAGCCGCATGCAATTCCGATATGAAACACAGGAAGGCGTTGCCGACCCCCTGGGAACAGTCACACTGTCTGGAATGTGCTGAAGAGGTCGGCAACACTTCCATTATTGTCTCAATCGAGACGAATTACCACACGTCAGCCAAATAAATCGGCACCCGTTCCATAAGCCCTTGGGAACAGTAAACACCAAGGAGTGTGCTATGGGACATTTTCGTCTGCTATGGCGTCTCGCCAGATTCGCCCTATTCGAGCTACCTATCTGCCTGCTGATCGCGGCGCTGATGTGGGCTCTCATCGACAACCTCACCGTCGGCACCGACAGGCTGCTTGTGCTGGGAACGGCGGGAAGCATCGCCTTCGCCGGCATCCTCTTCTTCGCCTATCGCCTCTACCGCCGACCGAGCGACGCGCACGGCACGGCCGCGTTTGCGACCCCGGCCGACATCGGCCGCGCGGGCCTGCGGTCACGGGGCGTCATCCTCGGCAAGAAGGGCGGCCGCTTCGTCCGCTTCGACCGGCCGGGCCACCTGCTGACCTTCGCGCCGACCCGCTCGGGCAAGGGCGTCGGTGTCGTCATCCCCAACCTGCTCGACCATCCGGGCTCGGTGGTGGTGACGGACATCAAGGGCGAGAACTACCGCATCACAGCGCGACACCGCGGCACGCTCGGGCCGGTACATGCGTTCGCGCCGTTCGATCCCGAGATCGAAAGCGCCTGCTACAACCCGATCGAGTTCATCCGCGCGGGCACGGTCAACGACGTGGACGATGCCCGGCTGATTGCAGAAATGATCGTCGCGCCTGAAAACCATGAGCCGAACCACTGGGAGCGTGAGGCACGGGTGCTCGTCACCGGCCTGCTGCTTCATATCGCCCATGACCTGCCGCCCGGCCGCCGGAACCTGCGCGAGCTGCGGGTCCTGCTCATGCGGTCGCGCGGGGGCTTTGACGGCGTGCTCGCCGGCATGGCCGATGCCAAGCACCCCATCGTGCAGCGGATCGCCCAAGGCTTCTCGCAGAAAGAGGACAAGGAGCGCTCGGCCGTCATCTCGACGGCGCAGACGCGCACGGAGGTCTTCGACAGCCCCCAGCTCGGGGCGATCACCAGCCGCTCCACCTTCCGGCTGGAAGACCTGAAGAACGGCGTCATGTCGGTCTTCCTGATCATCCCGCCGGAGTACGTCTCCGTCTATCAGCCCTTCCTGCGCCTGATGGTGGGCCTCACCACAGCCGCGATGACGCGGAACAAGCGGATACCTCGGCATCCGGTGCTGTTCCTGCTCGATGAGCTACCGGCGCTTGGGCCGATGCGGCCGATCGAGGACGGTATCGGCTACCTGGCCGGCTACGGGGCGCACCTCTGGCTGTTCGTCCAGGACCTCGACCAGCTCCAGAAGACCTATCGCAAGTGGCGCTCGATGATCGCCAACTGCGCGGTGCGGCAAGCCTTCAACGTTCAGGACGATCAGACGGCGCTGTTGCTCTCGGCCATGCTCGGCCAACGCACCGTGAAGGTCTCCAGCGGCGGCAAGAGCGGGCGGTTCCCATGGCTCGGGCTGGCCTCGAACTACAGCGAGCAACACAGCGAGATCGGCCGGCCGCTGCTCGCGCCGTCGGAAATCATGCTGCTGCCGGAGAGCTGCCAGTTGCTGTTCGTGCAGGGCTGCCGGCCGATCCTCGCGCAGAAGCTCCGCTACTTCGAGGAGCGCGCCTTCAAGGGGCGCTGGACGCCCTGGCGTATGGAAGCAGCCGGGGACGATCCCGGTGCGCTCATCTCCGCCGACATGATGAAATAACGAAAGGATGAAAGAATGAAATCGTTCAATCACGATATTGGCGGATATGCCTTCTTGGCGCTTCTCCTCGCCGCAGTGTGGGCTATTCCGCTAGCAATGTTCCTGCACCGCGATGCGCACGGTCACACAATGGAACTGCCGCGTTGCGACGAAGCGCGCTCTCTGGATCAGGTTCGCGCCGCGCTCGAAGAGCAAAACGGCAGCGTCGTTCTTGGCCTCTACAACGCCACGGAAGCTCGCGCCGACAGAAACACCGACATCCGACGCTGTACCGCAATCGCGGTCACGGCCAAACGTGAGACCGTCGTCGGCTTTTCAATCGGCTGGCACGACCGCCGGAACGGCATCCCCTTCTGGACGGGGGATGGGCTGTAGCCTCTTGGACGGGGACTCTCGAACCATTGACATGTTCGACCATAGTAATTACATTGTGATTACATAGGAGGATACAGCAATGAAAGTGAACCTGGTTCCGATCGGCAATTCCAAAGGCGTGCGGATTCCAAGCTCGGTCATCAAGGAATGCGGCTTCGGCGAGCAGATCGAGATGCGCGTCGAGCACGGCATTGTCGTGCTGGCGCCTGCCCGCCGCACCCGCGATGGCTGGGACGGCGCGTTCGCGAAGATGGCCGCCGCCGAGGACGATGCCCTGCTTATCCCCGATACGATGGAGCATGACTGGGACAAGGAGGAATGGGAGTGGTAGCGGATGTCCGGCGGTACGACGTATATCTGGTCAACCTCGACCCCACACTGGGGTCAGAGATCAAAAAAACCCGACCTTGCCTGGTCATCTCGCCGGACGAAATGAACCGGCACATCCGGACGGTCATCATTGCTCCCATGACTTCCGTGCGGCGGGACTACCCGAGCCGTGTCGATGTCACCTTTCAGCGAAAGAAGGGACAGGTGGTCCTCGACCAGATACGGACCGTGGACAAGGCGCGGCTCGCCAAGCATCTCGGGCGCCTGCCGGAGCCGCGTTGTCGCGAGGTCGCCGACCTTCTTCAACAGATGTTCGCCTACGAATAATCGGCCAGGAAATGCAGATGTGGGCCAGCGGGGTACGCCAGGTCCACGCCGGTCATGGCTGACGGAAGCCCCAACCTCGTTCCGCGTATAACGTACAAAGCGCACCAATCAGCGCATTCGCTTGCGACAGACTGAATACCTCTGGCTCGAAACCGCCCGCCCACTCCACCATGTCCCGGTGTTCCGGGTGGTCGGGATCGGCCAGCGCGTCCACAAACTCCGGATAGCGATAGTCGCCCCCACAGTCCTCCGGCGGACATGCGCGCTCGCCAGCGATGCAGCGCGGCATGAAATGGCGCGCTGAAGCGGGCGCCGCGACATCCTCGACTGTGATGAGGTGCTTCCAGTTGTCGCCGAAATCGTAGACGTAGAGGGACTCCATTCCCTTTGTGAGGATTTTCGCCAGCGTTTGCTTCCGCTCGTCCGCATATCCGTCTTCCGGCCCGAGGTTGTCGTTCTCCGGCACCTCGAAGCGCTTTCCCTCGATCTCGAACATGTGCAGGTGGTAGTCCTGCCAGCCCATGGCCCCTTGCAGGACGGCGTGAAGTTCCCGCAGTGTCAGCGTGCCCGGAACAATGATGCGACGCCAGATTTCCGGCTCAATGCCGATTATCTGAACCTTGATCTGAAATGCCGAGTTCGCGGCGGTGACCTTCTTCTTGCTGGGCATACGCTGCTCCCCTTTTTGTTGTTCCTCTCAATCCTACCAACCGGTTCGGCACCTGCGATGCAAAAGCCGCGCGGTAGGAAGCCTCATTTATCGAACAGCGTCAGGTCGAGCCCGAACGCTCGGCCTCGTTCGCGTTTGCGGTCCCGCTCAAGGCGCCGTTCCTTCGCCAGACGCCATGCCCTATGGAGCTGCTCCCGCCGCTCGTCCGACAGGCGACTGCGCTCGATGGCCTTCTCGGTCACGCGCGACAGCGCCCGCGCCCGCGCCTTGATCTTCTCCATCATGGTTTCGCGGAGCACCTGCGGGCTGCCGGCGATCTGCTGTAGCATCTCGTAATCGCGGACGGCCTGCTTCACCCGCCGCCGCGCCTGCTCGATTTCCGAACGGGTGTGCTCCAGCCGGTTCTTGGCGTCACGCCACCGTCGGCGGCGCTCGATGATGTAGCGGTAGTAGCGTTTGGCCTCCTTGCGGTCGGCCGTCCGTGTGTCGCCCAAGCGCGTGCCGCGCACCGCACCGAGGATGAAGGGGTCCTTCTCGATCATGCGCTCCGCATCACGGATGCCGACCTTTTCCTCCAAGTCGTCCCAGAGGGTGCGGGCCTTGGCGGCATCCCGGTAGACCTTGCCGAGAATGTCATCGAGGCTGCGGTCGCGCTTCTGAAGCCATGCCTCGTCGCGGGGTACCTGCTTTTCGGCGAAGGACTGCTGGCGCTCGGCATAGCGCACCTTGCCGGCGGCCGACCGATAGGACGCCTCGATCTGGCCCCAGTAGCGGAAATCCATGTCGGCCTCGTCGAACCGTCGCACCGCCGCCTCGGCCGGGTCGCGGTCGGGCTCCTCGGCGAACATGCCCTCGACCGTGCGCCGCTCGGGCGGGGCCATGCCCGACGTGTCGGGTGTCGGCTCCTCCTTGCCCCGCTCCCGCTGCGCAACGCGCGCGGCCTGCCGCGCCATGTGGTCGTCGAAGCTCTCCGCGAAGCGTTCCTCCAGGGCGTGGAAGCGCACCCCCTTGCCCATGTCGGAGAGTTTGGCGAAACGCTCCCCGTCGGTCAGGATCAGACCCTGCCCCTTGCGCTCCAGGGTGACGCCCTTGTCGGCAAGCCGCTGGGTCAGGTCATCCCAATCGCGGGCGCGGATGAAGTCGTCCTTCAAGCGGCGGCGCAGGTCGGCGATGTCGTCCTTGGCGAAGGGGATCTGCGCCTCGCGCTGCTCCCGCCGCGCCTGCCAGTATTCGGCGTCGGAGACGGTGGGGCCGAAGTCCTCCACCACGTCCCGGCCGAGCTGGCGCTCGTACTCGCGGTTGCGCAGGATGTTGAGGCCGTGCTCCTGCGCCAGCTCCTGTACGATGCCGGTCAGCCGCCGCCCGTCCTGGTGCCGGTCGTAGGCGACATGCTTCTCGGGATGCACCCGGTTCACCAGAAAATGCAGGTGGGGGTGATCGGTGTCGCGGTGGCTGTAGACGAGGAGCTGGTGCTCCGTCAGCCCCATCCGCTCGATGACCTGCTGCGCGACCTTCCGCTTGACCTCCGGCGTCACCTTCCCCGCCGTCGCGTCCTTCGGGTCGAAGGTGATCATGAAGTGATAGGCTGGCTGCTTGCAGCGGACGGATTTCGCTGCCGTCGCGTCCATGACGGCCGCCGCCGCACGCGGGTCGTCGGTCAAAAGATTGCGCGTCTCGACGAACTCCACCCGGTCGGGCGACAGCCCCTTGATCTGGCCTGCGAGATAGAGTGCGGAGCCCCGGAAGCTCTCCGGCTGACGGGCGGGCACCTTAAAGCGCATCGCTCCCCTCCGGCCCGCCGGGCTTGCCCTCCGGTTCCCGTCCCTTCGCCCCCTTGGCGACGGCCTTGTGAATCGGCGCAAGCACGTCCTTCAGGATCGTGAGCGCCTCGTCGCGCTCCGCATCGTCGATCTCCTTCCCGGAGTTGGCGCGACGGGCGAGGCTGTTGATCAGGTGGCCGATGCCGTTGACGGCCTCGACGTGGCTCATGAGGACCGACGCCAGGTCGGCGCGGTCGGTCAGGCGCTCGACCATCTCCTTGCCGACATAAACCGCCCACGGCCGATAGGTCTCGTCCCCGGTGGCGGCTTCGAGCTGGGCGAGGTTGTTGGCGATCCGCCCCAGCTCGTAAAACACGTCCTCGATGGCCTTCGCCTTCGCCGGCTTGGCTCGGGGCTTCCGGCCCATCGCTGTCTCGCGGACATAGTCGGCAAAGGTGACGCCGGCCTCGACGGCACGCTGCTGGATGGCACGCTGCTCGGCGCGGGTCAGACGGATGCGGGCGACGACGTCGCGGCGGTCCTCGGGGGCTTTGGGTCTGCGTCCTGCCATGCCGGTGCCTATCCGTTCAACGGTCCCGGAAGGGGAGACTCAGGGTGCCGTGACTCTCCCTCCCTTGAGGCCGAAGGGCCGAATGGCGAGGCAAGATGGCGACGCTTGAGACCCCGGCAGGGGCTCGAATGCGGGGCCTGTTGGGCGACAAACAATGCCGTCGGTCGTCCCCGTCAGGGGCAAGCGGAGGGGCGGGCCGCAGGCCGCCCGTCAGGCATTTTTGTAGACCAACATCCATCTTGCCTCCCCCCTGTGACACGAAAACCCTCCCCCGCTTATGGGGTCGGTCCACAGGGTGGAGTGGATTCGGACTGACAGGTCAGACACTTAATGCCAGTGATGGACAACGCGATACTAACCGCAATCGCCCTTCTCCACAAGCCACAACACCTGCCCACAGCCACCAACAACAGACGCCGCCGAAACCCGGCACAGCGCCGGCGGGTGGTCGAAGGCACGTCAGCGCCGTCTCGGCCGCCCGTCAGGCGGCGATTGCCGACCGCGCCCATAAGCCCCTGCACATGTATCAATCGGAGGCGACGGCATGACGGAACGTTCGGCGGCAGCCCTGCTCAAACGCATCGAGGAGTACACGCTTGACGGGACAGCGGAAGTGTTCGCCGTCTGGAAGGGGGCCTGTACCGATGGCTGGACAAGTGACGCATTTGCCGAGGCGCTCGAACAGCTCATCAACCTCGACTATGTCGAGATTGTCGGCGACCGCGTGGTGCTCAAGCGCCCGCAAGTCGCCGCTGCTCCCCGATGGCAGCAGTGACCGAACACGACGAAGCCCCGCCGGGATACCCGACGGGGCTGGGGCGCCATCGCAGCCGGTCAAGCGGCGTGGAACCAGTGCTCGCGCGCGTCGAACGGGCGGCGGGCGTCGATGATGCTCATGACACAGCCGTTCGGGCTAAGGCCGCGCTCGAAGGCGGCGAGCACCGTGGCGTAGTCGTCGTCGGCTAGGTCGGCGCCGGTCTCGATGAGGAGCAGGTCCTCCACGGTGATCAGGAACTCGTCCCAGGTCAGCTCGTAGTCGGTGTCGATGGTGTGCAGGGTGTTCATGGTTTGCCTCCTTCCGTTGCTGTGGCCGCGACCGCGGCCTTCCATGGGCAACGTGAGGCGTCGGCAAAGGCGTCCAGCCGCACCCGAAGGGCGAAGCGCAGCGGCAGACGGCGAGGCCCGTCTTTCTTGGAGCGCAGCGACCGCGAGGAAGGCGCCATCGGCGCCGGGGAAGAAAGTCGGGCAGCGCCGTTGCGTCGGACGCCGCCGACGCCAGTTTGCCCAGTTGGAAGGCCCGCATCGGTCGCGTGCCTCGGAAGGTGGCAAGCCCCGCCCTGCATGCCCGACCACCGACCCGCTGACCGTGAGGACGCCAGTCGCCGGGGTGACCGTCACCGCCATAAGACCCGTGTCGGCCGACCGACGCCTGTGCCGGGGCCAGCTCGCCACGTCGCGCCTCGCAGACGCCACTTGTCAGAAGCAGCGTCGCGCCAGCGGAGCCCGATGGGAGCCGCCCACGTCTGACCGCATGACGGCGGCGCATGCCGCGCCAGCCGACACCGCGTCCGTCGAGGGGATACTGGCGGAAAACGCGGTCGAGGCCGCCCTTGGCGAGGGCGGCCTCGTTCCACGTGGCGCTTACCACCACGAGGTGTAGAACACCGTCTTCCCTTCGGCGATGGCCGCGCGCGCCTTCTCAATGAAGGCGAGGTCGAGGTCGATCTCGTCGGGGCGAGTTGTGCCGAAGAAGAATCCCTCGGTGTGTGGCAGCGCCTGATTGCGGATGTCACGCTCCAGTCGATCGAGGTCGTCCGCGTCGAGAGCGACGTTCACGCAGTTGAAGTCGGCGTCCGTGCCGCCCTTGGCGCGATAGAGCTGTTCCATCCAGCCATGCAGGTTGGGGTGCTTCCGCCAGTAGGCGAGTTCGGTGGCGGTCTCGGTGGTGAAGTCCACCTCGGCCGTGACGGGCTCGGCGGTGGTGAAGGCGTACATATCCAGTCCCATGAGGGTCTCCTTTCGGTCGTTGGTTGCGCGTCCTGACGGACGCGACCGAAAGGGCGGGCGGCATGAGCCGCCGCCGTCCTGACCAACACGGGCGGGGCACCGACCCGCTGGCGCGGGCAGGTCATGGACGGCAAGGCGCCGCCTGCCAGGGATGCGGAACCTCCAAAGGACGGGCAACCGACCGGAAGGAATCGGGACTGAATGCCTGCGCTCTCCGCCGAAGAGCCACCGATGGGACACACGAAAAGCCCCCGCCGCCGAAGCGACGGGGGCGGAACGCACCGTCAGTCGACGCGGATGTCGAGCTGACCGTCGCCCTGCCATGGGCGCTCGGTGATGAGGTAGCCAAGGCGGTTGACGAAGTGGAAGCCGGACAGAAGGTAGAGGCCGTCGTCGTCATCGCTGCTGACGAGCGTCCAGACGCAAGCCGGGTCGGCCGCACGAACGGCGTCGAGTTCGGGGCCGAAGGTCTCGAACATGCAGCCGTCGAATGGCGCATTGGTGCGGAGCGTGTTCGAGACGGGCCGATAGGCGTCGCGCCAGTCGTCGTAGCTGAGAGCGGGCGCGGGCGGCGTCGGCTCAGGGTTGGCAGCCTCGCGGGCAAGCTCCTGAAGGGCAAGCCTGAAGCCCGTGGCGATGCCGTCGGCTTCCTTCCACGCATCCCAGTCGTCGGGATCGTCGCTGTCCTCGGCGGTGGCGAGGCGGCGATCGGCGTCTTCGGCGAGGCGTGCGGCCTCGGCGTGCAGGCGTTGCAGATGGATGTCGGTCAAAGTGATCATGATGAAATCGTCCATTCGTCAATTCGTTAAACTATCGGGGAGGCAGCGCCGCCCGCCGTTGGGGCGGGCGGCGTCGCCTGCGGTCAGCGGCTCCAGATGAGGGCGAAGCCTTTGTCCTGCTCGACCAGGTTGGCGTAGATCGGGGCGGCGAAGCTCGGGTCGTCCAGCTTGACCGAGATGTACTCGTTGCCGCCCTTGGAGGTGCGGTGCCAGGCCGCGCCGATCTCGACGGCGCCCGCCTTGACGCGGAAGTCGGGGGCGGCGTCTGCGGTTTTCTCGACGCTGGTGATCGCGACCTTGGTGGCCTTGACGCCGAGGGTCTGGATGGTGCCGGTGAAGCCGCTGTCGGTTTTGGTGAAGGTGCCGATGGTTGCCATGATGAAAGTCTCCTTTGTTTGGTTCTGGCGGTCGCGCCCATCGCGACCTTTCCATGGCCCATGAGAGAGACCGTCGAAGCACGGACCCGCACCCGCAGGGCGGAACGCAGTGGGAGACGGCAAGCGGGCTGTTTCTTGAAGCGCAGCGCCCGCGAGGAATGCGGCGCAGCCGCAGGGGAAGAAACCGACCGCGCGCCGTTGCGGGGCCGGGCGACGGGCTCAGATGTGGCCATGAGAGGAAAGGACGCGAGCGGGCGGCTGATCCGCGCCAAACAGAGGCAAGACGCGCTGGCGACCTCGGCCTCCTTCACCTGACACGCGGCCAATCGGCCTCCGTCCCCTCACGGCCTCCGGCCGGATCGCATCACTTGCGCAACGGGAAACCGCCCCGCCCCCTGACGGGAGCGAGGCGGCGCTGTGGGTCGGTGTTTGGCAGCGCCGTCCTCGATGCGGCACACGGGATCTTCGGTCAGCGGGGTTTCGACCCGCTTCGGATCGCCCGGACAATCCAACCGACCACGAGCAGGACATAAAACAGCCCCAAGGCTGCCAGCGGCGCTACGACCAGCACCGCGATGAAGGCGTCGGCGCTGCCGGTTCGGGTGCTGAAGAAGGCGGCGAGACTGATGGGCGCGAGGGTCACGATGATCGGCATGGCGATGGCTCCCTGACCGTCAGGGTGACGGCGGCGGGCCACGGAACGCAGCCAGCAGCTTGCCGATGATCCAGAGCACGATGGCGGTGATGGGCAGGACGAAGGGCACAGCGACGATCGTCCAGAGGAAGTTCTCGGGATTGCCCGTGACGTGGGCGATGTAGGCGGCGAGGACAAAGAGCGCGAACGCGCCAAGGATGGTGGGCATGGGACACCTGTCGGATGAAGAATTGACGAATTGAGGAAGGAACGAAGCCCGCCCATGGCGGGCGGGCTTCGCAGGACGGGTCAGGCCGCTTGGGCGGGCTGCACGTCCTCGGCGACGGCGGGCGTGGGGAAACCGTCGCCAACCGCGTCATCGGCCTCGACCTCGGTCACGTCCTCGGCCTTGGCCATGTCGCCGCTCTCCTCCACCCCGCCGAAGCGCATGGCCTCGGGCAGCCACGCATTGGCACGGGCTTTCAGGTCGGCGGTGATCAGCTTGTCATCCGCCGCGCAGCGCGCGAAGTGACGGGCAAGGGCAGCGGCAAGCTGCGTCTTGTTGTAATCCTTCAGCGCCCCGAGGCGCGTCACCGCGCCCGTCTCCTTGGCGATGGCCTCCAACTGATCCTTGCGACGGCGGGTCAGGAACGCCTCGTCAGGGCACCAATGATCCCGCATCGACACTCCAAGATCGGTGGCCACGCGGTTGAACAGGCTCGCGCTCCCGTCCAGCGCGTCCATGTTGCCCTGACCGAAGGTCAGCGTGGTCAGAAGCAGATGAAGCGCATCGAGCGCGGCATCATCGAGGGCGGTCACGGCCTCGTAGAGCGCGAGCGGCTCCTTCTGGGGGCGCAAGAGCGTCTCCCATGCCCCACGGTCGGGCGCAGGATAGCGGCTGGTGAGTGTGGCGGCGATGTCGAGCGCCTCCATCACCGCCTGCGCCACACCCTCCACCTTGGCGTAGGTCTCGGGTTGGCTATCCCCGCCCGCGAAATGCCCCAGCGCGGGGTGAGCATCGAGGCGCGCCCGCGCCGTCCAGTCACAGGCGTTCAGCATCGTCACCACGGCCACCTCCCGCGCTTTGCGGGGGTTCGCCAGAAGCACCGCCATGACGGCGAGCGACTTGTGGGCGGCGACCATGCGGATGACCGCTCCCGTGTATTCGGGCTTCTCCTTGGGCGCGGCGGGATGGTCGGCGGTGTCCTCGGCCACACTCGGGCGCACCTCGCGGCGCACGAGCCCCTCCCGCACCTCGACACGGCCTGACGGCTTGAAGTGGATCACTACCCCGCCCGTTTCGCCCGCCTCGGCATCGGCCTCCCGATACTGCCACCATGCGGCGTAACTCTCGGTCAGGATGTCCACGAAGGCGGCACCCGCCTCGCGGTGATGCGCGGCCAGCGCCTCGACCGCTTGCGACTGCAAGCGGAAGAACTGCTCGGCATCGTCAAAGAAGGTGTTGTCGTCGTCGGCGAACAGGTCGGCGGTGACGGTGCCGTCGTACTGCTCCATCGGGAATATGGCCAGCGCCACGGCGGGCTTCTCGCCCGTCAGCCAGTCGCGGATGTCGTCGGCATCGTAGCGATAGCCGCTGTCCAGCCGCTCGATGACGGCGCGCTGCTGCTCGGCACTGCCCAGCGTCAGCGCCTCGGCGGCGGCAAGGGAAATCTCCCCTTCCCGCACAAACGCCTTCACCTCGTCGGTGAGGCTCGCCAGCGCCACGCGGCGCTTGACGGTCAAGACCGACACGCCCGCTTTCGCGGCCACGTCCTCAAGGCTCGCGCCAGCGCCTAAGAGAAGGGCGAAGGCTTCGGCCTCGTCCATCGGGGGCAGCTGCTCGCGCTGGATGTTCTCGACGGTGGCCAGACGCAAAGCGTCGGCCTCGGTCAGATCGGCGCGCACCTCGACGGGCACGGGATAGTCCTTCCCGATGTCGCCGCGCTCCACCAACAGGGCGAGCGCGCGCCAGCGCCGTTCGCCCGAAACGATGCGGAACTTCCGCCCGTCGCGGCGCACGACAAGGTTCTGCAACAGGCCGTCCGCTTTGATCGAGGCGGCAAGCCCCTCGATGGCGGCGGCGTCCATGCTGCGGCGGGGGTTCGCGCCCTCGGTCAGGGCGAGTTTCGAGAAGGGGATGGTTTCGATGGTCATGGGTTCGGTTCCTTTCGATGGGGTGAGCGCCCGCGCCGTGACGCGGGCGCGGGGTGTCAGGCGCGGATGCGCCCGTGTTCGTTTGCCTCGGCGGCATAGGCCGTCAGGCTCTTGGTCGGCTTGAAGTGAAGGTCGCGCTCGATGGTCAGCCCGGCGGGGCCACGGATGGCGGCAAGCTCGGAGAGCCGCACGCTGCCCAGTTCAGGGCATCCGAAGCCCAGATCACACAGGCCGAAGGCGATATCCTCGTCCTCGGGGTCGATCTCCGAGAGAAGCCACGTGGCGGCTCCCCACGGGCAGAACAGCTTCACCACAGGCCAGAAGTCTTGGGTGTTGCCGTCATCCGCCATGCGCTCGGCATTGGCGCGACCATTGGCCAGCATGCGCGCCCGCTGCTCGGGCGTGAGAAGCGGCATCATTGGGCTGCCTCCCGTCCGTCATGGTCGGACAGGCGCATCGTGTCGGTCACCGACACGAACAGCGGGCGGATGAGATATTCGCCCGCCTGCTCGGTCACCGCACAGATGGCGGCGGCGGGCTGGCCGTCCGCGAAGCAGGAGAACAGGGCGAAGTTGGAATATTCGCCGCTGGTCAGCGCCTCGAAGGCGCTGCGATGGTCTGAAGTGATGTTGGTCTGGCTCATGGCCGAAGTCCTCCGTTCAGTCGTTCAAGGCTGCGAAGGACACCCACGCCCCGCGCATTACCCTCTGCCCAGCGGCGAGCGACGACAGACGGTGGAGGGAGAGGACGTGCTTGGATTGAGGCTGGCGGCGGCGCGCCGACATCCGACGGGCTCCAAGGGAGCCGCCCCGTCAGGGGGCATCCGGCCAACACGGGAGGGCGGCGTCAGCCGCCCGAATGGAGCGGGCAGGCCGGACGGCGACCTTGGGCAAGCCCGGCGGGGTCGGCACAAGCTGGCAGAAGAGGGTATCGCGCCAAGGCGCGATCACAGGATCAGCTCCGGCCCGAAGGGCCGTCCGCTGCCGCCGCATCGGGCAGCGACAGCGCGGGTCCCGATGGGGCGGCGAAGGGGGCGTTGCGGGGCCGCCCCGCAGAGGGGGTAGTGGAAGACGGCTCGCGGGCTGAAACGAGGGGGAAACCTCCCCCAATCCGCTAGACGAGGAGGAAATATTCGCTGTCGCGCAATTTTATTAATGCAAATTCCTACCAATAAATATTGTATGATAACAATAATTACCCGCGCTCACTTGATATCAATTACAAAATTTAAGATTGGATGAGGTTGAGAACTGGACGGCAAAAAGCGATCACCCTGTTCCTGGCGATGATCCCGGCCTGTCTCGCGCACCCGCAATCCAGCTCCGCCTCCGACGTTTCGATCTGTCGGGATTACGGCGAACGCATCACCGCTAGATTGGCGGAAGCCCGCCCCATCCGCGAAAACATTGAAGCCATCGCGCGCGATCTGGAGGCGCGCATCGCACCCTTCCTCGCCTGTCAACAGGCCGAACGGGTCTACGTGCCCGGCCATCCCCTGGCCGATGGCGCCGGATGTCTCGACACGCGCACACTGCAAGGTCCGCAAGGCGCTCAAGGCTCTCGTGGCGAACCGGGGAGGAACATCACATGCTTCCGTTGAGCCGTTGCGCGCCCGCAATCCTCCTGGCCTGCTGCGCCCTGCCCGTGACGGTGCATGCCCAAAGCCCGGTTGCCCGGACGGCGACCGGCGGCGCGTGCGGATCTGCCGGTAGCAACCTGGTCATGCTCGTCGAGCAGGATATCAGGACCTTGAACAGCCATTTGGACCGGATCAACCGCTACGCCCAGGATGTCGCCCAGATGGAAACCTGCGCGGCCCGGCAGAGGGTGTGGGTGCGCGGGCATCCAACGGCCGACGCCGATGGCTGCATCAGTGTCGAGGATTTCCGCGGCCCGCAGGGGCCGACCGGTCCGCAAGGCCCAAGAGGAGTTGACGCCATATGTCCGTGAGCCGTTTCCAGCATGTCCTCGTCTGCGCCCTGGCCGGCAGTACGTTTCTGGCGGGCACGCCCGCCCTGGCGCAAAGCGGCCTGAACCGCACCGGAGGGGGCATGATGCAGGGGCAGTGTCTCTGCATGACCGCAATGCGCGCCAACGTCGCCGACGATCTCAGCGCCACCACCCGCGTCCTGAACGAGTTCGAGGCCACGCCGATCCCGGAGATGGTTACCTGCGGCGATGGCGGCGGGGTGCTGATGGGCGACACCTGCCTGTCCGTGGCTTCCCTGCGCGGTCCACAAGGCGAGCCGGGGGACATGGGTCCGCCCGGTCGCGACGGCGTCAGCCATTGGATGTCGCTTTCCAGTGGTGGCGGCGACGGCGACGGCGGCGCGATGGGCGGGGTCGATACGGACGGCGACGGCATCGGCGATTTCGGAACCCATGCGGAAGCCATGGCCGCGGGCGCGGGCTTCGGCACGGCCGTGGGTAACTGCGGCAGTTGCGGGTCTGGCGGTGGCGGCGGCGGAAGCAGCGGCAAGATCATCTGCGGCGAGCTATACCGTCAGGGCTACCTGCCTCGGCACATCTACGCTGCCGACCTGCGGTACTACAAGTATCACGCCAACCCAGAAGCCGCCCGTGCCTACTACGCCTGGGCGCGGCCTTATGTTCGGCTGATGCGCCGGTCATGGCTGGCGACACAGATCATTCGCCCGCTCGGCACGCTCTGGGCGCACCAGATGGCCTACGAGATGGGCGCGATCGACAAGGCGCCCCCGCTGGGACGTCTGACCACGGGCTTGCTGACCCGCCTGCACGAGCGCTTGGGGGCGTGGCTCGACCGGACGACCACCGCCGCAACACCACCGGAACGACGGCCCGCGAGGATGGCCAAAACCGTCCACCTGCTGCCCGTCGATTTTTGGAGCAACATTGTGAAAGCCTGAAAAATGAGAAGAACGATAAGAACGCTGGCTCTGACCGGCGCACTGCTACCGATGAACGCCCCCCCCTCCAGCGCCCAGCCCGTGGATGCCCGCGCGGCATCGCAGGCGTTCAACAACCTGAGCACCCGCATGCAGTTGCTGGAACAGAACATGGAAGCGCTGGACGTCGCTTGGGAGACGATGCTTGGCGCGGCCGTGATCGGGTTTCAAACCGCGCGCTGCCCCAACGGGTGGGCGCCATACGCCCGCTCCAACGCGCTGCTGGTGACGGGGCCGGACGGCTCGAAGGAGCTGCTGGAACTGAAGAACGTCCCCGGCGCGGAGATTGGCCGTCGCACCGGCACAGGAGACGGCGTCCCGGCCCAAAAGCTGCTGTTCTGCGTGCGCGCGAAGGGCAGGTAGCGGGGCTGTCCTATGCCCAATATTGGAATGCAGCCACTCAGCGCGAACCAAGACGTCTCATATGCATCCTCGCGCGACAACCAGCGCATAGGATGTACTACCTGAGCAACCACAACCACTGCATGGGTTGAACTGCCCACACGATTCGACTGGCGTGTTGGAGAAGTTATGATCTCCGGTTATGCAACCCGTTGGAGCTGTCGTCGACGGATTGTGATAGCAGTACCCGCCTGTGGTATCGCGAGGAGACGTTTCGGACCAGTCCTGATAAGGAGTCCACCCACCGGGGCAGGACGACGCATTGAAACGGCAGATTTTTCCTGATCCCGTATCGAATAGACTGCCACCGGAAGACAGGCACTGACTAGATGCCTTTCCTCCAATTAATGTCTCGCCCTCGGACAGCCATCCGGAGCCGTCCCACTGGAGGGCCGCGCCCGGCCCTGAACATGTCGGAGGTGTAGGCGGAGATGCCCCGCCTCCACCGCTCGATGAGCCGTTTCCGTTGAGGGTTACAACGGACCACCTCACAGAACCGCCGCAACTCGCGTTGTTCCACAAGGTCATGGCGACTTTGCCATCGCTCCCCTTTCCAAAAGTTGGCAATA
The DNA here is from genome assembly GCF_900185745.1 of Stappia sp. TSB10GB4. Lineage (NCBI taxonomy): Bacteria > Pseudomonadati > Pseudomonadota > Alphaproteobacteria > Hyphomicrobiales > Stappiaceae > Stappia > Stappia sp. TSB10GB4. The sequence goes on from NZ_FYAV01000027.1 coordinate 25,968, forward strand.
TGTAACCGCAGCCCGGTGTGGAATATGTAGGCTCGATGTACGCTGAATACTGGCTCCCGGCTGCAAGACCCGTCACAGCAGTGCTATAGCTATTGCCGGGAACCGTGACTGTCCCAGTGGCTACAACAGCCAACGAGCCACCGCCGCCCATGGCACCCCAGTCAGATCCGTTGCAGAACTCCATCTGCTCCAAAGCCGCGTTGTAACGGAGGCTTCCGGCGCTGGCTCCGTTGCAAGGTTCGGTCTCGCCGGCAACCCTTACAGTCCCCGCCACGTCAAGTTGGCCGCTGATGGCAGCGTTGCCCTGCACCGCCAGGTCCCCGGTCATTGACCGCTCAGCTATCGCGGTAACACAGCCGCCGGCGTCCGCATCGGGGTGCGTCGGCGCGTAAACGGCGCCCACCGCGGTGCAGGCGTTCATTCTCTCGAATTCGCTGTTGATCGTCGTTAGCTGGGCATTTTGCCTCGCCCCATCGGCACCACCTCGACTGGGCGTGCTGAAGAATTTTCCCTGCGCGAAAGCAGGAGACGAGAATAATAAAGCAAAGACGATGACAACAAAACGCACCACAACAACCTTTTATTGAGGAATTCAATCAATGGCATTTCATTATGTTTATGTAGTCTAACAAAAATAGTTCCGAGACACACGACAAACGCGGGAAGTTTCACAACAACTTATATATTAACCCAATAAAAAAGAAGGGATGCCACATGACACCCCTTCCCGTTGTTGAGTTGTATGGAGACAACTCAATAATATTATGCGTTATACATATTGATTTTGGAACAACAAACACCAACAATTGTTTTATCCATTGCAAAAGGAGACGACTTTCATGAATTCATTTTTCTCTGAGAAGAAGTTTTTGACTGTGGTGTTCGCTTTGTTCGCGGCGGCCATTTTCTCACTCGCGCCCGAGGTCGCACACGCGACCGCTGGGCAGAGCCTGCTGACGGACGTGCAGAACCTGCTGACCGGCCACCTTGGCACGGTAATCGGTTTGGGCATTTCCCTGTTCGGCCTGTGGGTGTGGCTGGCCCAGCAAAGTTCGTGGGGTCTGCTGATCGTGATCGCAGGCGCTGCCATCACCGCCTTCCCCGGCCTCTACAAGGGCATGACGCAAGGCTTCAAGTCGGCGTTCGGTACGGTAGGCACCGGCAACTCAGCCATGTAACCATCGAAACGAAGAGAGCCCGGCAGCAATGTCGGGCTTTTTTTGCGCAGGGCGTCAGCCGCTCCATTCGCGCAGCGCCGCATAAGGCTTTGCACACTGAAACATCGGCCCACCTCGGGCTCGTCCGCTTGACATTCGCCCCCCGCCATCGCGGCGGCATAAGCGCTGTTTCAGCGTGCATTCCTGCAACCTCGACTTGGGAACCGACCGCAGACAGAGAAATGCGGCGGAGACAACTATGTCTGACGTTCCTCCATATAATATCCCCAGTCTGTTCGTTGACACCAAGCTGCACTGGCTTCGGCTTCCCACACGCATGCCGGACGGGACCGTCTATGTCGGCACGTCGCCCAACAACGGCCGGCCTCTCTACGTCATGCCGGAGGACCTGCCCGGCTTCCACCAATGGGAATACGCAATGCGTTGTGCGCCCAAGCAGACGTTCGGAGGCTACAATGACTGGCGCATCCCGACGGAGGAAGAGCTCAACATGCTCTACCATCACCGCGACACCATCGGTGGCTTTGCCGACGGATGGTACTGGTCTTCCAAGGAACTCTGGAGCAGCAGCGCATGGCGGCAGCACTTCGCCGATGGCACGCTGACGACCGGCGGTAAGATCTACGGCTCTTATCGCGTCCGGTGCGTCCGGAGCGGTTGACCCCCCACCCTTTAGCGACTTCCCTCCCGCTTCGGCGGGAGGGTTTTTCCGTCATTGGCACTACACGCCCGTCCAACGGACATCTGGGTGGTCACAGGCGCACTGCGACCCATGCTCACTGCCGGTGAACGTCCCCCACAGAGAACCGGAGGGAACATCCCGTCCTTCCCTTCTGTGACGGAATGGGCAATTCGGTCACAGAAATCAAGCGTGAAAAATCTAGCTAATCCCAGAGTTTGCGGGCCATGCGGCGCTCTTCCGCGCCGACCGCATCGCCGTAGATGGCGGTGGTCGCGAGCTTCGCGTGGCCAAGCCATTTCTGGAGTAGCGTGATCGGAATCCCGCGCTCCAGCGCGGCTACTCCGAAGCCGTGGCGGAGACCCTTGGCGGTCGCGTGCGGGCCGCTCACACCTGCCACTGCCATCACTTCCTTCACGCGCCGGTGGCCGGTCATCCGGTGCCACGGCCATAGGCGTGCTGACGCACCACCGTCCGGCGCGCCCTGAGCAGCGCGCACACCATGCACACGATCAAGTTCAGCAAGCACGGTCGGAGAGACGGGCACAGCGCGATGCACACCGGTACGGCGCTTTTTGAGGCTTCGGAAGACGATAACCCCGGCACGGTGGTCGATGTGATCGGCGGTCAGAGCAAGCGCCTCGGAGAGACGGCAGCCCGTGTCCTTAAGCACAAGGCAGAGGGTGTAAACCTCGGGAGCCTGTTTCGTCGCGGCCTTGATGAAGGCCCGTCGCTCGGCCTCGGTCAGGTACTTCCGATGGCCGGTCGGATCGAACAGGCTCCACTCCATATCGCCTCGCGTCTGAAAGAAGGCCGTCCCTCCGTCGCTGTTTCAACTTCTTGAATCGTAACGCAGAGCCGCCCGGGCGAGCGACACTATTGCCCATTCTGTCACTCACTCGACCTGACACCCTGTTGCAGAGAAACCACGATTTCTCTCCGACGCGGGTCGGTTGGCTTTTTCGACAACCCGCTTCGGGAGGACAGGATGTCAAGGAGTTGGCGCACGCTTCCATTGGTCGCGTTGCTTGCACTCACCGCCTGCAATGGCGGCGACAGGATCGAGGTCAGCATTATCGGCAAAGAGAATTTGGGTGAAGGATCGACCCGGACCTGCATGGTGAATGTGGAAATCACCAACCGGGGGACCGCCATGTTGAGGACTTTCAACTATTGGCTTTCCTTCAACGACAACCGGAGCAATGTGCCATGGCCGGGTCCGGTTAGCAACGTCCCTGCCGGCGGAAGCAAGACTAGCTTTGTTCAATTCGTAGGGGTCCCCTGCGCGCAGGTTCCGGCCAGGCTGGAATTGCGTGTACTTGAATGCGTCATGGGTGAGCGCGACTGCACGAACGCTGTATCGTTACGGTCTTGACGGACCGGGCTATGCACAAAGGTTGATTTTCAGCGAGAAAGAGGCGGCCGTCAGGCCGCCTCCTCCGCTTCAGCGGATTGCAGGCCATCGAGGAAGTCGGTTGCCTTGGCGGCCTGCGAGGCAGCGGTGAAGATGGCCTTTTTGTCGGCCTTGAGCACCTTCAGCCAATTGTCGATGTAGGCGGCGTGGTCGGGACGCGGGGTGAGCGTCACGCCCAGATCGGCGCAGAGGAAAGCCGCGCCCAATTCGGCCACAAGTTCCTCCATAGCGTAGGCATTGTCACCGAAGCGCTTACCGAACTGCCGATCGCAGCGGTGCGGGGCTCCGCTCCAATGGGTCAGCTCATGGAGCACCGTGCCCCAGTACGCCTCGGTCGCCGTGCTGGTATCTGAGCCGACAAAGCGCTCGCGGTCGGGCATCTGTATGATGTCGTCCGACGGACGGTAGAAGGCGCGGCTGCCGCCGTGGCGGATGACGGCGCCGGTATTGGCGATGAAACGCTCGGCCGCGTCGATGACCTGCACGGGGTCCTTGGGCTCGGGGAGCGCGGGCGCCTCGTAGCCGTCCACCTGGTCGGCGTTGAAGACCCAGCTCGCGCGGGCCATCAGGCGCTTGCCGTGCTCGGTCTCGCCGGTGTCGTCGTTCCGCTCTTCCACGTCGAACTCGCGATAGAACACCACCAGGCTCGACTTCTCGCCCTTGCGGACCTGACAGCCCTTGTTCTGCCATTGGCGATAGGTGCCCCAGGTGCCCGTGCTGAAGCCGCGGGCTTGTCCTGCGGCCCAGAGGCTGACGACGTTGATGCCGCGATAGGCTTTGGCGGTGTCGATGTTGACGGGGCGGTTCAGGCCCTCGCCGCTGCGGTGCCAGGGCATCTGCCAGTCGCCCGCGCCCGCCTCGATGGCGGCGATGATGTTGTTCGTGACCTGGGTGTAAACGTCGAAGCGTTGTGCGGTCATGGTTCCTCTCCTTGTCTTTGCGACCGCGCCCATCGCGGCCGTCCGATGGCGACCGGAGAGGCAGGGGCAAGACGGGCGGCGCACCCGCATGGGCTGGAGGGAACCGGAAGACGGCGGGCGGGCTGTTTCTTGGAGCACCGCGTCCGCGAGGAATGCGGCGTCAGCCGCAGGGGAAGAAACCGACCGGCCGCCGTTGCGCCGAACGGCGTCCCTGCCAGGTCAGCCACGAATGAGGACGGCCCGTGGAGCGCGGAATCGGGCAAGAGCGAGAGGAGCCCCAACCGGACGCCTTCGACGTGCCCAAGGGCACTGCGTCATGCCGCTGTCGGGCGCGGCATTTCGACTGACTGCCACCATTGTCACCGTACCGGACGGGCAACCCCCGCCCCGCTTCATCCGCCAGAAGCCACACCGCGTAGAACCAAGGCCAAAGCCTCGTCCGGCCAAGCATTTCCGGCGGATTCATTGGCAATTTGGTGGTAGCGTGGCGTCAGGCAGGATGACTGTTCAGGGGAGCATTCGGCGCGGGAGGAGCGATGGTGTGGAAGAAGCTGTTCGGGGGTGGAGGGGAGAAGGAACCGTCGCCGCGCGAGATTGAGCGCAACCGTCGGATTGATCGCTGGCTGGATGCTATGGGGCCGGAATGGGCCGAGGCGTACATGATCATCGGAACCGACCCCGCCATTGACAGGGTCTTCTTTGAAAGCCTGCATTACAAGTTGAGAGATGGTGAAATCGAGGAAGCGCGAAAGCACTTACGCGTCTGCATGCGCTTTCTTACTGACGAATCCCGCGAGAAGCTGCGCAACGTCGGCCAGGCGCAGCGCTGGGCCACCTTCGATCAGATCGCCGAAGCGGGCATCGTCATCTCAAGCAACGCGACCTTCCCCATGGACGCGCTGCAAATCGCGAAGCAGCCGGTGCCGGATCGCCCGGACCTTGAGTTCCCGCTCTACTTCCGGGGCGAAGGGCATCTGCTGACGGTGGCCCCCACGGGTGCGGGTAAGGGCCAGCGGCTGATCCTGCCGGTGCTGCTGGATTTCGAGGGGCCGACGGTGGTGCTCGACCCCAAGGGCGAGAACTACGAGCACACGGCCTGGCGGCGCAGCCTCTACGGGCAGGTGTTCAAATGGGCGCCGGGCGTGGCCGATTCCGACTGCTACAACCCCCTCGACCGGGTGACGGGCTGGGACGAGGCCAGGCTTCTGGCCGAACTGCTGGTCATCCCCCAAGGCAAGGAGCCCTTCTGGGACGAGGCCGCGCGCGACCTGCTGACGGGGCTGATCTTCTACGTCATCCGCACGCGACCTGAGGGCCAGCGCAACATGCGCGCGGTTTGCCGCCTGCTGACGCCAAGCAAGGCGGATTTCGAGGCGATGGTCGAAGACCTGCAAGGGTCTGACGACGAGCGCCTCAAGGAGCTGGGCAATATCCTGGAGACGCAGTCGGAAGCTTTGCGCGCGTCGATCTCCACGACGCTGCGCACGCAGCTTGCGATCTGGCGGTCGGACGACGTGGCCAATGTCACCTCCTCGACGACGCCGGGCTGGACGGTCGAGGACATCCTCGTGCGCGACAACATCAGCGTCACCTTCGCCGCCAAGACCGGCCGCGCGCCGGGCTGGCACCAGCGCGAAGATGGCGGTGTGACGCGCGGCAGCGCGGCCACGGTCTATCTAATCGTGCCGCCCGAGAAGATGGCCGCCATGCGCAGCGTGCTGCGGGTGATGCTGGGCCAGCACCTGAGCGAAGCGATCCGGGTGCGCAAGATGATCGATGCGGTCAATGCCGAGGATGACAGCCTGCCTGCCGGGTATCTGGACTGGCCGATGATGTTCGTCTTCGACGAGATGCCGCAGCTGGGCTACATGCGGATCATCGAGGATGCGGTGGCGATCACGCGCAGCTACCGCATCCGGCTCTGGCTCTTCGCGCAGGACCTGGCGCAGCTGGAAGAGGTGTACCCGAAGTGGCGCAGCCTCGTCGCCAACTGCCGCGGCCAGATCTTCTTCCGCCCGAATGACACAAGGACCGCCGAACACGTCGCAGAACGCCTTGGCAGGCGTAAGGACATCTGGGGCGGCGAGGATTGGGTGGCTTCGCCCCAGCAGCTGATGGGGCCTGAGTTCCGCGACGACTGCGTGATCTTTCAGGACGGCTTGTCGATCCGCGCCAACCTGTATCCGCCCTACTACGCCAACGAAAAGCTGAAGGAGTGGGTGGCGCAGAAGAAAAGCGAGCTTGGCGACACGGTGTACCGCGCCCCGCGCCCCGCCCTGACCCCGGAGTTTGAGCCGGACGAGGATGATGCTGACCTGAAGGACGACCCCGAGTATCAGGCGGAACTCGCTGCGCTTCAGGCGCGGATGCGGGGGCGCAAGAATGGCTCGCCGCCAATTCCCAAAGCCGCGCCCGAGGACAATGGCTCCAGACCGCCTGAGCGGCCTTCTGGTTCATGCGAGACGCCGCGCCGCCCACCGGCCCCTCCCAGCTTCGACGAATGAACTGAAAGGGCCGCCAGCGCGCCACATGCCGCTTCAAAACCGCATGGCCTACAGAGAGGAGCGCCGCCGCTGAGATGGATAACGGAGAACCTGACGACGATCATTGTGCTCGGCGTCATAGCGGTCGGGCTCTATGTCTGGGTGATGCGCAAGCGGTACGCAGAATCCTTCAAGGATGAGATGGCGCGTTCGCAGGCGGAAAGACGCGCTAGCCGCGAAGAGGCCGAACGCTTTCGTAACAAGGACTCCTGAGCCAACCGTGCAGCACCTTCCTATGGTTGAGGGAGTTGCATAGCGGGGGCCTCATCTCGAACCCATTCGAGAGCCCCTTTGCCGCAGTCACAGCAACGCCGGAGCGTCCAGTAGAATGCCACGGAAAGCAGCCGTGCCAAACTGTCCACAGAACTTCGGCCCCAACTACAGGATTTAATAATACAGGTACATATAGGTATATGCGGTACCGTTTATGCGTAAACCCGGTACCGTTTATGCGTACCGACTCTCGTTCGACTGGCCGAACGCCTCATACTCGGGGCGGTACCGTTTATGCGTGGATAACCCACCCGAATCCCCAGACTGGTCCACAAGCAGTTTGGGGGATTTTTCAGGCGATAGAGCGGCGCATGACATGCGGAGTGCTCGGCAACAGGACCAGCGCCTCGGCCGTGTCTTCGAGCCGGAGCGCGGGATAGACCAGCCGCACCTTGTTGAGGGCGTGCAGGAACGCCTTCTTGAAGTTGCGGCGGCCCTGCGCCGAGGCCGGGTAATCCGCGCCGAACTGGAGCTGCAACGCGCCCCAGGGGATCGCGATGCGGCCTTTGACATAGGACATGCGGTAGGTCAGCCAGAGATAGACATCAAGCGCCATCGGCGAGCGCTTCAGCGCCGTGAGGGCGCGCAGGTCGATCGGGACGGGGTTCTCGGTGATCTCCTTGAAGAACCGTTCCGACAAGATGACGGTGCTCTCCCACAGGGTGTCCTGGTCGGGCTGCCGGGGCTCCCACCAGAGGTTTGCTTCGTCGGCGATGGTCACGTTGCGGATGCCGATGCCGTTACCGGCGGTGTAGGTGCAGGAGATCGAACAGGACACGAGCCGGGTCATCTGATCCTTCAGACGCGGGATCGAACCCCAGCGCCCGCCGGTGGGCGCAAGATCGAGCTCAGCCATGAAGCGGCTGAGACTGCTACCGAGCACGATGTGGCGGTCTCTCGTGCGCACGGCTTCGGTCGTCAGAAAGCCGATGATCAGCCGGGGGATGCTGCCGTAGGGCAAGCCAACCTTCGAGGGCGCCACCATAGTCATGGTAAAGGCGCCGTTGGTGCGCTCGAACTCGCTCGCGAGCACCGCCTTGTGCGGCATGGTGGCCTGCACGAGAGCACGGGCCATGAAGCCGAGCGCTCCGGCCTCCTGCGCGGCCTGTGCCTCGATGTCGAGGGCGGCGGTGAAGAGTCGATCCAACTGCCGCGGGATTGGGCGGTTGTCGTTGGCGGGCTGCGGCGGATTTGCGGGAGCAACGGGCTCGAAGCCATCGAGCGGCTCAATCGGGTCGATTTCCGGAAGGCGTCGTGTTGTCATCCCTGTGGCAGTCATCGTTCATGTATTGTTCCATTTACGATACCATAAACGACCGCGTACCGGTCAGGAATCGACAACGCCATATCGGCCACGGATCGGCCGACCGTGATGGAGATTTATTGGCACAGCTTGGCTCGGAGTGTGCCAAAACTGTGCCAGAAACGCCGAAAGCCCCGTCCGTGAGGATCGGGGCCTTCGTCTGAAGCATTGATTTTGCTTGGTAATTTTGGTTGCGGGGGTAGGATTTGAACCTACGACCTTCAGGTTATGAGCCTGACGAGCTACCGGGCTGCTCCACCCCGCGATGATATTGTTATGTTTTGTAGGGATTTTTTTTGCGCTTTGCGGGCCTGGCGGCGACCGACTCTCCCACGTCTTGAGACGCAGTACCATTGGCGCTGGGGCGTTTCACTT
>NZ_FYAV01000083.1:0-20196 GCF_900185745.1 Stappia sp. TSB10GB4
CGCATGTTCTGTCGCATCAAGGACTTCCGCCGCATCGCAACCCGCTACGATCGGCTCGCCCGGAACTTCCTCGCCGCCGTCTGCATCGCCGCAACAGTCAGCTACTGGTTATGAGTCTTGGCCCTAGCAGCTCTGTAAGCCAAGGGAAGTCTTCCTTCAGGTATCCGGCCAAAAGCAAAAGTGATGTTGGCGCATCACCAGCCTCTCGAGATACAAAACTGAATTCCTCGAACATGCGTGGATGAAAGCGCATCTTACGTCTGCGGCTGTACCGATCGCGCTCCAACATTTCTGGGTCGAAATCGCGCATTCTTGAATTTAGTCCTCTGACGCCTGTCACCAATTCTTCAAGAATTTCGTGCTGCGGCCGCATATGTTTTTCTTCAGGTTCAGTATCCGGAATTTTCTCAAGTTCTTCTTGAAGCTTTGGCCAAAGAGCGGGAACAGTTTGGGTGATAATTTCCTCTTTTATTGCGGTGTCAGCAGCCTTGTTAATAGATCTAACAACTTCAAGTATTCCGGACAATTCTAATTTTTGCGCCTGAAATTGCGATAGTGGGCCGCTAAGATCGCTCAGTTCAAGTCCGAATAGCAGGGGAATGACTTTCGCATCGAGCATAGATTTCGAAAGCGCCCCCGCTTCGAACAAGATCCATTCAGATTGCAGATTTTCAGGCGTTATACAGATGATTCCGAAATTGGCGCTTTCTAACTCTCCTGCGATGGATTGTGCCCATCGGTCACCGGCTCCAATTTCTTTATCTGACACCCAGGGCTTGACGTAGTGGAGGGTGTACGGAAGCCAGCCGTATAAAGCGTTGGCGAGCGCTTTGCTCCGCTTTCCACTCCAACTGATGAAAACCTTCAAATTAATTACCTCCCACAAATATATATTTCTGTGTTCCTATCACGCGGGAAGTGTTGGTGGAAGTTGGAAGTTGGTTTAACAAACTCGCGATCCCCGCCCTTCGTCCCGCTTGCCTGAAAGCGGCTCGCCCTGTACATCGGCGGCATGACACGCACCGCGCTCTATCCCGGCTCGTTCGACCCCGTCACCAACGGCCATGTCGACATTCTGCGCCACGCGCTCGACCTTGCCGACAAGGTGGTCGTCGCCATCGGCGTCCATCCCGGCAAGCAGCCGATGTTCAGCTTCGAGGAGCGGGTGGAGATGATCGCCCGCATCGCCCGCGAGGCCTTCGGCGCGGGCGATGCGGCGCGCATCGAGGTGATCGCCTTCGACGACCTGGTCATCGAGACGGCGCGGCGGAGCGGCGCGGCCTTCCTGGTGCGGGGCCTGCGCGACGGCACCGATCTCGACTACGAGATGCAGATGGCCGGCATGAACCGCTCGCTGGCGCCGGAGGTGCAGACGGTGTTCCTGCCGGCCTCGCCGGAGGTCCGCCACATCACCGCCACGCTGGTCAGGCAGATCGCCAAGATGGGCGGCGACGTCCGTCATTTCGTTCCGGCTCACGTTGCGGAGCGCCTGGCCGAACGGCTGGCCGCCCCGCGCTGACACCCCGTTTCAACCCCCTCTGCGGGAGACTTCCTCCATGGCACGCCTGCTTTCGTTCCTTTCCGCGCTGCTCCTTGCCGCAACGCTCGCGGTGTCGCCCGCAGCGGCGCAGACCACCGATCCCGAAAACACGCTGCTGCTCGACCTGAAGGACGGGCGGGTGGTGATCCGCCTGCGCCCCGACCTTGCGCCGAACCATGTCGAGCGCATCAAGACGCTCGCCGCCCAGGGCTTTTACGACGGCATCGTCTTTCACCGGGTGATCGACGGCTTCATGGCGCAGACCGGCGATCCGACCGGCACCGGCATGGGCAAGTCCGACCTGCCCAACCTCAAGGGCGAATTCACCAGCGAGCCGTTCCGCCGCGGCACGCTCGGCATGGCGCGGGGCCAGGATCCTGACAGCGCCAATTCGCAGTTCTTCATCATGTTCGCCGATGGCGACTGGCTGAACCGCCAGTACACGGTCTTCGGCGAGGTGATCGAGGGCATGGAGCACGTCGACAAGATCAAGCGCGGCGAACCGGTGGTCAATCCGGACAAGATCGTGCGCATGCGCCTCGCCAAGGACAATTGATCCGCCGCGAACCCGAACACCACACCAAAACCAAGGAGACCGAGGGTGGCCGACTACAAGGATGCAGAAAACACGCTGGTGATGGAGACCACCCAGGGTGAGGTCGTTATCAACCTGCGCCCGGATCTGGCGCCGAACCATGTCGCGCGCATCAAGGAACTGGCGCGCGAGGGCTTTTACGACGGCATCGTCTTCCACCGGGTGATCGAGGGCTTCATGGCCCAGACCGGCTGCCCGCGCGGCACCGGCACCGGCGGCTCGGGCAAGAAGCTGCGCGCCGAGTTCAACGCCGAGCCGCATGTGCGCGGCACCTGCTCGATGGCCCGCGCCCAGGACCCGAATTCCGGCGACAGCCAGTTCTTCATCTGCTTCACCGATGCCCGCTTCCTCGACCGCCAGTACACGGTCTGGGGCGAGGTCACGGAAGGCATGGAGAATGTCGACAAGATCAAGCGCGGCGAGCCGGTGGTCAATCCGGACAAGATCGTCTCGATGAAGGTCGCGGCCGATATCGCGTAACGCGGCAGCGCGGCACGGCGACGCAGATCGGGGCAGGGGCCGGACGGCGCCTGCCCCTTTTCGTGAGGCCGCCACTTCCCCCCAATGGTGTCCTTGTCCCGGATTGTGGAAACGGGGCGCAGGCGACATAGTCGGCGGGCACGTCAGGGAAGATCGGGCCCAAAAAGGCCCGGAAGATCGCGCCAAAACAGGACAGGACCATGAGCAAGCTTGACGATCTCCTGGCGCAGAAGGGCACGCTGCTGGCCGACGGCGCGACCGGCACCAATCTCTTCGACATGGGGCTGACCTCCGGCGATCCGCCGGAAGAGTGGAACGTCACAGAGCCGGAGAAGATCCGCACCCTGCACCGCAAGTTCGTCGAGGCCGGCGCCGACATCATCCTGACCAACACGTTCGGCGCCAACCGCCACCGGCTGAAGCTGCACAAGCTGGAAGGGCGCGTGCACGAGCTGAACAAGGCGGCGGCGGAGCTGGCCCGGCAAGTGGCGGCGGAGGCCGGCCGCGAGGTGATCGTCGGCGGCTCCATCGGCCCGACGGGCGAATTGTTCGCCCCGCTCGGCGCGCTCACCTTTGAGGAGGCGGTCGAGGCCTTCACTGAGCAGGTGGAAGGGCTGAAGGCGGGCGGCGCCGATGTCGCCTGGATCGAGACCATGTCGGCGCCGGAGGAGATGCGCGCGGCCGCCGAAGCGGCAGCGAAGGTCGGCATGCCCTTTGTGGTGACGGCGAGCTTCGACACGGCCGGGCGCACGATGATGGGCCTGCCGCCGAGCGGCCTTGCGGACCTTGCCGGCGAATTCGCCTGCGCCCCCGTCGCCTATGGCTCGAATTGCGGCGTCGGTGCGTCGGATCTGCTGGCCGCCGTGCTGGAAATCACCCGCGACCACCCGGATGCGATCGTCGTCGCCAAGGCGAATTGCGGCATCCCGGTCATTCGCGGTGACGAGGTGGTCTATACCGGCACGCCGGAACTGATGGCCGACTATGCGCGGCTCGCGGTCGATGCCGGCGCGCGGATCATCGGCGGCTGCTGCGGCACCTCCTACGCCCACCTGGCGGCGATGCGCCAGGCGCTCGACGGATACGAGAAGGGCGCGCGTCCGAGCGTTGCCGACGTCGTCACCCGCCTCGGCCCGCTGGTCTCCCCACCGGCGGCGGCGCCTGTCGACGGCGGCGACGGCGAGGGCGGCAGGCGGCGACGCAGGAGGGGGTGAGGGGCGACGCGCAGAGGGGGCGCTGAGATGCGTCCGTTTCGTCCGGATCCGGTCGGGAGCTCGAAGGCGGGCTCAGACGTTATGTCCCGCGCCTTTCCTGCCGGATCTTTCGCCAGGCTGTCCAATCGACAGCCTCGGCCTCCAGAACGGTCAGGTCTCCCGGCTCGACGCGATCCATGAACAGGATCAGGTTTTGACACTCCCATCTGGCGCTGGGAGCCAGTAGTCCATCGAAGCCCAGGAAGAAGGCGGCATCCGCGATTTCCTGGCTGCGTTCATAGCTCAAGTCTCCGTAACGCTCGGGGACGATTCCCAACGCGGACAACGCTGCGAAATCGGCGAGTTTGAGCGTTCGGCGGGTTTTTACCGATATCCGGTGCAGGACGGATTGCAGCTTTGACGGGAAGACCGGTTGCCGGCTCAAATGAAAGTGAATTTCTTCCAGCGCGCCGTCCCGTTCGAGGGACGTGTAAAGGACATCGAACGTGCCCGGGTCCCATCTGGCTTGGGGCGCAGACCCTTCCAGCACGTCACGCCCGGCGCGTACGATGCGCCAGACATCGCCCTCGAACGAGACACGAGCCTGGGCGTCCAGAGCGTCAAGCAGTTCGATATCCCGTGCGCGTCGCTCTACCATCGACTGCTCAGATGTAAGCGCCGGCGTCGAGGCGCTCGATCACGGCGAGCACTTCCTCGGTCCGGTCGGCATTTATCAAGTCGATGGCTCTCTCGCCGTTCAACAGCGGGTGCCGGGAATGCAGCCAAAGACGGGTCTCGTCGGCGGTGTAGAAGTCCGAAAGCCTGTCCACGACATACCGCAAATCGGCAATAACCGTCTGGGTTCTTAAGTTGGGCGATCCGGTTCCCCGCGTCCAGCGGGACACAGTCGCTGTCGAGACATCGACGATATTCGCGATATCCTTCCCCTGAAGGCCGCCGCGCGACCGGAGATCGTCGAGGATACGGGAAACTGCGGTACTCATCGTGAGTTCCTTCTGGACGTGGCGGTGGAGGAGCTTTGCGGTCGACGTCGCGGCGTGCGGAAGCGAGGAGCCTCGCTTATCGTGCCGTGAAAGTCGTCGAGCACAGACTGCATCTTCTCCAGTCGCTCGCGAGAGCGCTACGCCTGCCTCTGTTCAAACCTAGATTACAAAATAATTTCATCAGAGGAAAGATGTGAAATCGATATGGAATTCACTTGGCCGGCGCCGCTCGTGCACTGGCACGCGTGCCCGGTCACGGTGACCGCCAGAGCCGCGGCCTATCGCTTCGCTGGCGTTCAGCCTCAGAAGACCAATTTCCTTTGGAAGCTATAGGGGCGGTATCCCCACCACCCGCTCCACCAGCTCCTCGACGCTCCGGCTGCCGTCGAGGCGCAGGACAGGGGCGGTCTGGTGGTCATCCGGGGAAGGCCATCCGGCTCAAAGGCTCTTCAGCCAGGGCAGGAAGCCGTCGAGGAAGCGCGTCGTCGCCGGCATGAAATGGCTGCCGTGATGATACATCGGATCGAGCGCGGTGACGATCATCCGCCCCGGTGTGGTGACCTCGTCGTCGTAGAGCACCGAACCCTTGCCGTCCACGTCGATCAGGCTGACGGCGCCGTCCGGCACGTCGAAATGGCCGTGATGGTGCCAGGTGGCGTCGTCCAGGGTGATGTGGCCGAACAAGGGATGATCGGGGGCGGCGACCTTGAGCCCGAGGCTGCCGCCTTCCTTCCACCACCAGAAATTCGTCGGCGTGTCGTGCCAGCAAACGCCGGGCAGCCAGGCGGGCTGGCCGGTCGAGCCCATGGCGATGACGGTGCCGCCGCCGGCGAGATAGTCGGCGAACTGCGCCCGGCAGGGGATCAGTTGCGAGGGATCGGTGCGGCAGGAGACCAGGATCAGCTCATGCGCGGAGAGGTCGGTCCCGGCGAGGTCGCGGATATAGACGATCTCGTCGAAATGGTCGCGGTAGCGCGGCTCGTAGAGCGAGCGGTGGTGGTAATAGGTGCCGCTGTCGAGGGCGGTGATGCGCGCCATGCTCAAGCCTCCCGTCCGGCCGCCCAGCGGCACAGTTGCGGCACGATCCGCGCCGTGGTGTCGCTGGAGCCGGCATACATCCAAAGGTCGTTGCCGGCATGCATGAGGATGCGCCCGCCGGTCGGGCGGTGGTAGATCCAGTCGCAGGGCGCCCGCTCCCGCCCCAGCCCGTGCAGCGGTATGGCGCCAACGGGCGGCGGGTTGTGGCCGCGCGCGTAGAAGCCGGCAACGCCGCGGCGAAAGGTCAGCTCGCGCGCGTCGACCCCGGCAAAGACCGGGTGATCGGTCATCCGGTGCACCTCCAGCGTCGCCAGCGTCACCTTCGGCAGCACCACGAAGGGAGCGAACTCCGGCAGCATCGGCCAGGCGACATGGCCGTTGAAGACCAGCGTGCCGCCGCCGTCGAGAAAGGCGGAGATCTTGCCCGCCAGCGTTCCGAAGTAACGCTGGTCGAGATGGGCGGGAACGAGCAGCGCCCGATAGGCCGACAGGTCGGCCCCTTCCAGCGCGTAATGGTCGATCTGGTCGAGATCGTCAACGAAGCCGGAAATGTCCGGCAGGTCGCCGCCCGCGCCCTTGATCGGCTTGAGAAACAGACAGGATGCCATGGGATACTCCGGCGGAAGGGGACCGGCGCGGGGAACGCCGGCCGGTCCCGTCTTGCTGGCGGTCCGGTTCAGTTCTTGGTGACGGACTTGAAGTCGTAGAAGAAGCCCGAGGGGTGGACCCTGTAGCCCTCGACATTGGCCTTGGAGGCGGCGACGAAGACCTTGTGCACCAGGGGGATCTCGGGCGCGTCCTCCTGCAGGATCTGCTGGGCGCGGACATAGGTGGCGAAGGCTTCCGGCCCGACGTCGAGCGTGCGGCCCTTGTCGACGAGGGCGTCGAACTCCGCATTGGCCCAGAACTGGTAGTTCATGCCGGCCTTGGAGTGGAACTGCGACTTCAGGTGCAGGTCCGGGTGCCCGGTCATTTCCGGCGTCCAGAACACGACGGAGATGTCGTAGTCGCCCTGGCGGACCAGCTCCAGCATGCCTTCCCAGGTGAACATCTGCACCTTCGTCTCGATACCCTGCTGCTTCAGGAGAATAGCGAGCGCCTCGGTGATGGTCGGCATTTCGGCGCGGCTGGAATAGCTGAGGATGCGCAGGGTCAGCGGCTCGCCGTCCTTGGTCCAGGTGCCGGAGGACTTGTCGTAACCGGCCTCGGTGAGGAGGGCTGCGGCGGCCTCCGGATCGAAGCTGTAGGGCGTTACCTCCTCGCTCGACCAGGGGAAGGAGGCGGGAAAGAAGGTCCAGGCCGGGTTGCCGATGCCGTCGAGCGCGCCCTTGACGACGATGTCGCGGTCGATGAGCAGGTTGACGGCGCGGCGCAGGCGCACGTCGGAAAGCACGCTCTTCTCGCCCGCATTGATCGCGCCGTAATAGATGCCGGCGCTTTCCTCGCTATGGACGGTGAAGCGGGCGTCGGCGGACAGGCGCGAAACGTCGGACGGCAGCAGGTTGTCGATGAAGTCGACCTCGCCGGCCTCCAGCGCGATGGCGCGGGCATTGTGGTCCGGGATGTAGCGGTATTCGATGGTCTTGAGCGCGGGCGCCTCGCCCCAGTAGCCGTCGAAGCGCTCGACGATGGTGCGGTCCTGCTTGCGGTAGTCGGCGAGCTTCCACGGGCCGGTGCCGATCGGCGTGACGAACTTGCCCTCGCCATCGAAGGAGGCCTTGCCGTAGATCACGGTGATGGCATCGGTGAGCTGGTTCGGCAGGGCCGAGAACGGCTCGGAGGTGTCGATCTCCAGCACCAGGGGCGCGGGCGTCGACAGGCTCTTGATGTTGAGGAGGTCGGCGGCATAGGGCAGCAGGGCGACGACCCGCTCCAGCGAGAACTTGGCGGCCTCGGCGTCGAACGGCGATCCGTCGTGGAAGGTGACGCCCTCGCGCAAGGCAAAGCGCCACACGGTCGGCGAGACGCGCTCCCAGGAGGTGGCGAGACCCGGCACCAGGTTCATCTGGTAGTCGAGCTTGATCAGCGTGTCGAGGATCTCGCTCTCGTTGAAGAAGCGGCTGCGGCGCGGCGCCATGGCGAGCGGCAGCGCCTCCCACATGGTGGCGACGACCAGCGTGTCGGCCGGCGTCTCGGCGCGCGCCGGGGCGATCAGCGCGTCGGTCGCGGGCAGGGCGAGCATCGCCGCAGCTATGGCGGCAATCGCGTGCCTGCCGAACCGGGGGAGGGAAAGGGAGAGGGGCATGGGCATCAGCTCCGTGTTGTCAGGTAGTTGGTGCGGCCCGCGCGCAACCGGTCGCCGAGGGCATCGCCCAGGAGGTTGACCAGGATGACGAAGGCCATGATCGTGAGACCCGGCACCAGGACGAGGCGCGGGTGATCGCGAAGGTGGTTGCGGGACTCGGCGATCATCCGGCCCCATTCGGGTGCGCCGGGCTCGACGCCGAGGCCGAGAAAGCTCAGTCCCGCGAAGGACAGGATCACCCAGGACATTGAGTAGCTGCCCATGGCGAGAAGCGGCGTCAGGATGTTGGGCAGGAGATGGCGGCGGATCACCGCAAGGCGCGGCACGCCGAGCGCCTCGGCGGCGAGCACATAGGTCTTGCTGCGCTCGACCATCACGGCGTTGCGCACGAGGCGGGCATATTCGGTCCAGTGGACGGCGGCGAGCGCCAGGATCACCGCCTGAAGGCCGAGGCCGAGCACCCCGGCGATGACGAGGGCGACGGCAAGCGCGGGCAGCACCGAGACGCCTTCGCACAGGCGCATCAACAGCCGGTCGCCGATCCCGCCGACATAGCCGCTGATGGCGCCGAGAAGCGTGCCGAGGCCGGCGGAGGCCAGCACCACGGCGAGTGCCGAAAGCGTGGTGAGCTGCGCGCCGTAGAGCAGGCGCGAGAGCATGCAGCGGCCCATCGCGTCGGTGCCGAGCGGATAGGCAAGGCTGGGCGGCGCGAGCCGGCCGAGGATGTTGGCCGCATAGGGATCGTGCGGGGCGAGCAGCGGGCCGAGCAGCACAAGGGCCAGGAGCGCGGTGACGGCGAGCGCGAGGCCGGTGCGAAGACGGGCGCGAAGGCGGGCGCGAAGACGGGCGGCGGCGGCGACCATCTAGACCACCTCCCGCGTGCGCGGATCGTAAAGGGCGATGGCATAGTCGACGGCGAGATTGACCAGCACATAGCCGCAGGCGACGACGAGGAAGCTCGCCTGGATCATCGGATAGTCGCGGGCGAGCAGCGCCTCGACCATCATCCGGCCGATGCCGGGCCAGCCGAACAGCGTCTCGACGATGATCAGCCCGTCGAAGATGCGGGCGAATTGCAGCCCGGTGAGGGTGAGCACCGCCGGCAGCACATTGGGCGCGGCATGGGTGAGGAGGGCGCGGGTGCTCGACAGGCCCTTGGCGCGGGCGGTGCGCATATAGGGCTGGGCCAGTTCCTCCAAGAGGCAGCCGCGCACATAGCGGGCGAGAATGCCGCAGACCGAGGTGGCGATGGCGAGCGTCGGCAGGACCAGATGCGCCGGCGTGCCGTAGCCGGTGCTGGGCAGCCAGCCGAGCGCGAGGGAGAAGAACAGCGCGAGCAGCAGGGCATACCAGAAATTCGGGATCGACATGCCGAGAACGGCGAAGGCGGCAAGGCCGCGGTCGAGGAGGCTGCCGGGAAAGGCGGCGCAGACCGCCCCGACCGGCAGGGCGATGGCAAGCGCCAGCAGCAAGGCGGCGACGGCAAGCGTCAAGGAGGCGGCAACGCGCAGGGCCAGTTCGTCGGCGACCGGGGTGCCGGTGACCATCGAGCGGCCGAAATCGCCGGTGAGCACATTGCCGAGCCAGACGAGATATTGCTGCGGCAGGGGCGCGTCGAAGCCGTTTTCCGCCGAGAACCGCGCCAGCGCCGCCGCGTCCGGCAGGGTGCCGTCCATCTGCGACATCAACAGCACCTCGGCGAAATTCCCCGGCATCAGCCGCAGCAGGGCGAAGCCGGCGATGGAGATCGCCAGCAGCAGCAGCGCTGCCGAGAACAGCCTGAGGACGAGTTGCCGTGCCATGTCCGGGTGCCGGGTGGGCCTGGGGGCCGTTAAACTTGAGTGTAGAAATCATGAATTTTCGGGATCGTCCATGCCCCGGCGAAAAAACCTGACAATTTTGCTCATGAAATTTCGAAACAACATATCCAGGGTTTCAGCAGGACTGGCAGTCTCTATCCAGAGGCGAGGGGCCAGAGGCGAGGGCCGTTCACGAGAGTGTGCACTGGACCCGGCGGCATCCTGGGTTAGGCTTGGCCGATGAGCTGGAGAACGGACGCCCTGAGAAGGACGCTCCCGGCCACGGCCCTGGCGATGGTGCTGGCCGCGGCGATGGTCCTTGTCGCCCTGGTGCCGGCGCGCGCGCAGCCGGCCGGGGGCGAGCCGGTCGACGTCGCCCTGGTGCTCG
The DNA here is from genome assembly GCF_900185745.1 of Stappia sp. TSB10GB4. Classification (NCBI taxonomy): domain Bacteria; kingdom Pseudomonadati; phylum Pseudomonadota; class Alphaproteobacteria; order Hyphomicrobiales; family Stappiaceae; genus Stappia; species Stappia sp. TSB10GB4. The sequence continues at coordinate 10,283 of NZ_FYAV01000083.1, forward strand.
CCATCGACGTGTCGCGCTCGATGTCGCGCGAGGAACTGGCGATCCAGCGCAAGGGCTATGCCGAGGCGATCGCCAGCCGCGAGGTCTTGCGGGCGATCGAGCACGGCCCGCATGGGCGGATCGGCCTTGCGATCTTCGAATGGGCCGGCGACTTCCACACCCGCGAGGTGCTGCCCTGGACGATCGTCGAGAGCGCGGCGGACGCACAGGCGATCGCCGCGCTGCTGCTGGAAGAGGAGAGCTCCAGCCAGAGCCGCACCTCGATCTCCGGCGCGATCCTGCGCAGCATGGCGCTGCTGGAGGAGGTGCCGTTCGCGGCCGAGCGGATGGTGATCGACATTTCCGGCGATGGCCCCAACAACCAGGGCCCGCCGGTGACGCAGTTGCGCGATATGGCGGTGGACCGGGGCATCACCATCAACGGGCTGCCGCTGATGACCGTCGACGGCTTCGCCCGGTATTTCGCCATTCCCGATCTCGACGAATATTATCGGCGCTGCGTGATCGGCGGGCCGGGCGCCTTCGTCGTGCCGGTGCACGAGTGGAACGAGTTCCCCGAGGCGGTGCGGCGCAAGCTGGTGCTGGAGATCGGCGAGCTGGCGCCGTTCCACGACCCGTGGCGGCAGCACCATGACGGCGGCGCGCTGCCTGTGGTGCCGGCGCAGTTCGCCGCCGAGGAGCCTTATGACTGCCTGGTCGGCGAGAAGATGTGGCGCGACCGCCGGGACCTGTTCTACGACGGCGGCAGGTAGGCCAGCGCTCTAGCCCCGCCGCCGGCGGCGACGACGCCCGCCGTCGCCGTCTTCGTCCGTGCCGTCGCTCGCCGCGCGCGGCTCGGGCAGCGCGACCGCCGCGCGCAACTTGACGAAGGGGTCCACCTTGTTGGGGATCGCCATCGCGTTGACGAAATGCTCCTGGAAGCGCGGCTCCAGCGCCGTCTCGATCTTCTCGATCTCGCGCACGACGCGCTCGACCGTGCGCCGCTCGCCGCGATTGATCAGCGCCATGCGCGCGCCGGTGCCGGCGGCATTGCCGACGCTCGCGACATGGGCGAGGTCGCAATCGGGGATCAGCCCGAGGATCATCGCGTATTTGGTGTCGATATAGCTGCCGAAGGCACCGGCAAGGCGGATGCGCTCGATCGGCGGATTGCCGAGCTTGTCGGAGAGGAGCTGGATGCCGGCATAGAGCGCGGCCTTGGCGAGCTGAATGGCGCGGATGTCGGTCTGGGTGATGGTGAGCTCGATGCCCTCGCTCGCCACCACATAGGCGAAGGTCCGCCCCTTTTGCACCACGCGGGGCGAGCGCTCGGCGAGCGCGCCGTCGATCAGCCCGTCGACGGTGATGACGCCGGCAAGATAGAGCTCGGCGACCGCCTCGATGATGCCCGAGCCGCAAATGCCGGTGACGCCGACCTGGTCCTTCTTCTCCGCGAACTCCGGATCGTCCGACCATTCGTCGAGGCCGATCACCTTGAAGCGCGGCTCGAGCGTGACCGGATCGATGCGGATGCGCTCGATGGCGCCGGGCGCGGCGCGCTGGCCGCAGGAAATCTCCGCCCCCTCGAAGGCGGGGCCGGTCGGGGAACTCGCCGCCAGCAGCCGGTCGCGATTGCCGAGCACGATCTCGGCATTGGTGCCGATGTCGACGACCAGCGTCAGGGCTTCGGCCTCGAACGGGCGGGTGGAGAGCGCGGCGGCGGCGGCATCGGCGCCGACATGGCCGGCGATGCAGGGCAGGATATAGGCGCGCGCGCCGGAATTGAGCTCCAGCCCCAGCTCGGCGGCGGGGATATGGACGGCCCCCGACACGGCGAGGGCGAAGGGCGCGCCGCCCAGCTCCGTCGGATCGATGCCGAGGAAGAGGTGGTGCATGATCGGGTTGCCGACGAAGACGGCGTCCATGACGTCCTCGCGGGTGGCGCCGACATCAGCGACCAGCTTGGCGACCAGCGCGTCGACCGCTGCACGCACCGCCGAGACGAGATCGGGCAGGCGCGCCGGGTTCATCTGCACATAGGAGACGCGCGACATCAGGTCTTCGCCGAAGCGGATCTGCGGGTTCGAGGTGCCGGCCGAGGTGACCGTGCGGCCGTTGGCGAGATCGCACAGATGCGCGGCGATGGTGGTGGAGCCGATATCGACGGCAAGGCCGTAGACGGTGGTCTTTTCGCCCGGCCACAGGGCGGTAACGCGCGGGGGAAAGCCGTCGTCCTGCCAGATGGCGGCGGAGACGCGCCAGTGACCGGTGCGCAGCACCTTCTGCACCTTCGGCAAGAGCGGCGGGTCGAGGCTGAGGCCGGACAGGCCGGAGGCTTCGGCAACAGCGGCGAGCAGCCGGTCGCAATCGCCCAGCGGCTGTTCCATGTCCGGCTCGCTGACCTCGACGGTGACGAGGCGGATGGCGCTGTCGGGGGCGACGGTGACATTCTCGGCGCGCTTGCGCACCACCTGGCGGTTGGTCTGCGCCTCCATCGGCACGTCGACCACCATGTCGCCGAGGATGGCGGCCTGACAGGACAGGCGCCGGCCGTCGGGAAGGCTGCGCAGGGAGAGGTAGCGGGCCTCGGCATCGGTCACCGGTCCGAGATGCTCCGCCGTGCTGGTGATCTGCTCCTTGGCGAAGGCGCCTTCGGAAACGGAGATCTGGCAGCGGCCGCAGATGCCGCGCCCGCCGCAGACGGATTCGACATAGACGCCGAGCGCGCGCGCAGCATCAAGCAGCGGCGTGCCGAGCGGGAACATGCCCCGCCGGCCGCTCGGCTGGAAGACGACTTTCGCCGTTTCGGGCGTCTCGCGCATGGCCTCGCCCGTTCTCGTGGTCGGTCTTGCGTTCAAGCGCTGGCCCGCCGCCGTCCCTCGCGTCCGCCGCGCCGCCCGGAGCTGCCCGAGGCGGCGGGGGCGGCGGTCGGGCCGCCTTCCGCGCCCGGCTTGTAGTCGCGATAGGTCATGATCCAGTCGGAGCAGTTGGGATCGTTGCCGGTCAGCACGTTGGCGGCGCGCACCGCCTCCATCTCCTGGGGCCGGCAGGGGTTCATGATGGCGCTGGTCATGCCGGCGCCGATCACCATCGGGATGAAGCCGGCATTGATGCCGTGCCGGTGGGGCAGGCCGAAGGAGATGTTGGAGAGGCCGCAGGTGGTGTTGACCTTCAGCTCCTCGCGCAGACGGCGGAGCAGGCGGAAGACCTGCTGGCCGGCGCTGCCCATGGCGCCGATCGGCATGACCAGCGGGTCGACGACGATGTCATGGGCAGGAATGCCGTAGTCGGCGGCGCGCTCGACGATCTTCTTGGCGACCGCAAAGCGCACGTCCGGGTCTTCCGAAATGCCGGTCTCGTCGTTCGAGATCGCGACGACCGGGACATTGTATTTCTTGACGAGCGGCAGGATCGCCTCGAGCTTTTCCTCCTCGCCGGTGACCGAATTGACCAGCGGGCGGCCCTTGGCGACCCGAAGGCCGGCCTCGATGGCGGCGGTCACCGAACTGTCGATGGACAGCGGCACGTCGACGAGGCTCTGGACGATCTCCAGCGTCCTGACCAGCAGCGGCGGCTCGGTCTCGTTGGGATTGACGGCGGTGACGCCGGCATTGACGTCGAGCATGGTGGCGCCGGCGGCGACCTGTGCGAGCGCGTCCTTCTCCACGGTAGAGAAGTCGCCGGCGGCCATCTCGGCGGCGAGCTTCTTGCGGCCCGTCGGGTTGATCCGCTCGCCGATCACGCAGAACGGCTGGTCGAAGCCGATGACGATCTCGCGGGTGGCCGAGGCGACGATGGTACGGGTCATTGGGCTACCTCTGCGGGGTAAGACGGGGCGCCAGCGGCGGGAAACGTCCAGCTCCCGCGGGCACTCAGCCAGTCGGCCGTCTTGGTCAGGCCGCCGAAGGGAAAGACGTGGATCTGCTGCAGCCGGGTTTCGGGCTGGGTGCGCACGCGCAGCTCCAGCGGGCCGACCATGGTCTCCGGATCGTAGCCCGACAGCATCGAGACGACGGCGCCGCCCCGCTTCTTCAGGAAGGAGAGCGAGTTCTCCACCCCGGCGAAGGCGGCATATTTCAGCAGCGTCGTCATCTTGGCCGGGCCGGCGACGCCGATATGCACCGGGAAGCGGTTGCCCCAGGCGGCGATCTCGTCGAGCCAGAGGCTGACCTTCTGCGGATCGAAGCCGAACTGGGTGACGATGTGGAACTCCGCGTCGCTCCGGGCGGCGAGCGCGTGCTTGCGCATCAGGAAGGCGCGGATGGTCTCGCGCGAGATTTCCGGCGCGCCCTCCGGATGGCCGGCAACCGCGATGCGGGCGATGCCGAGCCGGTCGAACAGGCCCGTCTCGATCATCGCGACGGAGGAGGCGATGGGGCCGGGGGTCGGCGCCTCGCCGGCCACCGCCAGCACCTCGCTGACGCCGGCTTCCGCGACCAGGCGGGTCAGCCGGTATTCGAAGGCGGCGAAGGAGGGATAGCGGCGCGCGGCCATGTGCGGCACGGCAACGAGGCCGGCATCAGTGACCGCGCGGGCGGCGCGGATGATGTCATCCTCGCCGACATTGCCGAGATCGGTGAGGTAAAGGCGCGTGCCGGCGGGAACGAGACGGAGCAGCTCCGGCTTTTCCACCACCTGGCGGGGCGACATTTCCGTGGAGGCGGCAAGGCGCCCGAAATCGTTGAGGCGGTGGTCGGTCATGTCGCCGGTCCCGTGCTGGTGTGGTCGGGAGAGGGGGAGGCGGCCGCATCAAAGCCTTCGGCTGCGACAAGCGCCGCAAGCCGCTCCGGCGGATAGGCGGTGAGGAGATCGGCAAGCGCCGCCTCCGCTTCGGCCTCGATGTCGTCGCCGACCGCGACGGGATCGCCCCGCCGCCACTCGGCCAGATAGGCATCGCTGTCCTTCGCCCCGACGCGCATGGCGCAGCGGTCGACAGCCTGGATGAAGCGTTCGGGCAGCTCGCGGCGGGCGCTGGCGCGGCCGGCCCGGACCAGCACCTGGGCCGGGATGTCACGCCAGTAGACGATGGTTTTCTGCGCCAAGATGCGGCCCTTCGACCCGGCCGGGAACGCCTGTCGTCCCCGTGCTTTCGAGCATCATGATGCCTTTGGCCGGCCATCTCATCGGTGCACAGACGACACGGGAAAGCCAGAAAACGACAGCGCCGAACGACGTGCGGGATCAGGCGCCGAGCGTGGTGAGGCGCGGTTCCAGCAGGCCGTAGCCGGTGACCCGCTTGGCATAGGCAAGGCCGAGCCGTTCGGCGGCCGCGCGCGCCCGCGCCTCGACGTCCGGATCGGGGGCCTGTTCCAGATAGAGCAGGCGGGTGTAGTTGCCGAAATAGGCGTCGCGCAGCTCGGGATGGCTGTCGAGCCCGAGGGGGCGGATCACCAGCGTCTCGAAATGGCGGGCGAGGAAATCGGTGAGGTAGAAGGTGCCGGGCTCGGCCTCGGCTTCCGCGTCGAAGGCGTCGAGGCCGGCGAAGAAGGCGTAGCAATGGGCGCCCTCGATCCGCTCCACCCCTTCCTCGGCCAGCACCGTGTCGAGCAGCCCGCCGGTGCCGCAATCGCCATAGCCGATGAGGATATGGGCGTAATGCGGCCGCAGCTTGCGGATCTCGGCGCGCACGGCGGCCGGGATCTTCTCCGGGCGGTTGTGAAGCTGCGCCGGCAGGCATTGCAGCTCCACATGGGTGAGGCCGTTGGCCTCGATGATGGCGAGGATCTCGCGCGCCAGCGCCCCGCAGGCGATCACCAGCACCTTGTCGCGAAAGGGCGAGGGTGCCGCCGGCATGGCTCAGCCCGCCCGCGCCACCAACTGGTTGTGCTTGCGCGCGATCAGCTCCTTGGCGAGTTCGACGGTCACCGCCGCGTCGCGCCCATAGGCATCGGCGCCGACCGCCTGGCTGAACTCCTCGTTCAGCGGCGCACCGCCGACCATGACGATATAGTCGTCGCGGATACCCTTCTCGATCATCGTGTCGATGACGACCTTCATATAGGGCATGGTGGTGGTCAGGAGGGCCGACATGCCGACGATGTCCGGCTTGTGCTCCTCGATGGCCGCCAGGTAGTTCTCGACCGGATTGTTGATGCCGATGTCGATCACCTCGAAGCCGGCGCCTTCCATCATCATCGAGACGAGGTTCTTGCCGATGTCGTGGATGTCGCCCTTGACGGTGCCGATCACCATCTTGCCGACCTTCGGCGCGCCGGTCTCGGCGAGCAGCGGGCGCAGCAGCCCCATGCCGGCCTTCATGGCATTGGCCGACATCAGCACTTCCGGCACGAAGAGAATGCCGTCGCGGAAGTCGACGCCGACGATGCGCATGCCTTCGACCAATGCGTCGGTGAGAATCCGGTAGGGCGTCCAGCCGCGCTCCAGCAGGATCTCCACGCTCTCGACGATTTCGTCCTTGAGGCCGTCATAGAGATCGTCATGCATCTGCTCGACGAGTTCCTCGTCGGACAGCGACCTGAGATCGAGATCGTCTTCCTGCGACATCGCGGGCGCTCCGTTTGCGCATTCGGGGGGCATGGCTCGCTTCCGGGCCTGCTTCCAGTACACTGGTTTGCACCGCCTCCCGTCGATATCTTCAATGCGACATGCGGAGTCGCGGGAGCGACAGCGCCGGCGTCCGGCGGACGCCTGCGCGATTTTCAAGGGGACCGGCGCGCCGATGGCCTTCGATTTCATCTTCATGCTGACGGAGGACGACAGCACCGTCCCCGATGCCCGAAGCCGGCTGGACGAGGTGCTGGCGGGCGGCGCAAGGCATATCGGCTTCAAGGATGTGGGCCTGCCCTTCGAAGAGCTGCGGGGGCTCGCCCGCGACATCCGCGCCGCCGGCGGCCGGGTCTATCTGGAGGTGGTGAGCCTCGATGCGCAGAGCGAGCTGCGCTCGGCGCGTGCCGCCATCGGGCTGGAGGTCGATTGCCTGCTCGGCGGCACGCGGCCGGCCGAGGTGGCGCCGCTCCTGAAGGCGCATCCGATCCGCTACTATCCCTTTCCCGGCGAGATCGTCGGCCATCCGAGCGTGCTGGCCGGGACCATCGAGAGCATCACGGCAAGCGCCCGGGCGCTGGCCGAGCTGGAGAGCGTGCACGGGCTGGACCTGCTCGCCTATCGCTTCGCCGGAGACGTGCCGGCGCTGATGCGCAGCGTCTGTGCGGCCTGCGACAAGCCGGTGATCATGGCCGGCAGCATCGACCGGGCAGCGCGCATCGTCGAGGTGGCAGAGGCGGGCGCGGCCGGCTTCACCGTCGGCACGGCGGCGCTGAAGGGCCAGTTCGCCGCGCCCGAAGCCGGCCTTGCCGCGCAGGTGCGGGCGATCCTGTCGCTGACGCTGGAGGCGCGCCGCCGCTCCACCGCGCCGCGCCGCATCGCGCTGGTCGCCCACAATGCCCGCAAGGCGCATCTGCGCGCCTGGGTCGGCCGGCATGCGCAGGTGCTGCGCCGGCAGAAGCTGGTGGCGACCGGCGGCACCGGCGCCATGCTGCTGGAGGCGGTGCCGGGGCTGGCGATCCAGCGGCTGCAGCGCGGCTCGCATGGCGGCGACCAGCAGCTCGGCGCGCTGATCGCCACCGGCGAGCTGGACGCGGTGATCTTCTTCGCCGATCCGCATGGCCACCATTCCAGCGATGTCGACCTGATGGCGCTGACCCGGCTCGCCATCCTGCACGACACGCCGATCGCCTGCTCGCCGGCCGCCGCCGATCTCGTCGTCGCGGCGAGCCTCGCCGGGTAGGGGGAAGGGGCCGGTCAATCTCCCGCCGCGTGGAGCGGTTGGCCGGCCGCGTCCCAGTCCCGCCAGCCGGGAAAGGCGAGCGCGGGGAGCGTCTGCGCGCTTGCGACATGCGCGCCCCAGGCTGCGAGCACGGAGCGCAGGCGCTGCTTCTGGACGGACTCGTCCTCGTAGGAATAGCCGTGCCCCTGCACCCCGCAGGCGGTGAAGGGCGGCAGCACCGTGAAGCCGAGATAGTGCAGGGAGTAGTGCAGTGGCCAAAGCATCGTCTCGAAGTCGCCGCCGCGCGCGCCCGGCCCGAAGGCGCTCTCCGGCGCGCCGGTGGTGACGGAAAGCATCGCGCGGCGCCGGCGGAAATAGCCGGCGTCGTAGCGCATGCGGCTGGTATAGAGGCCGCCGCTCAGGAACACCCGGTCGAACCACCCTTTCAGCATCGCCGGCGGGCCGTGCCACCACAGCGGAAACTGGAGCACGAGGAACTCGGCGCGTTCCAGCTCGGCAATTTCGGCAAGGACGTCGGCGGGAACGCTGCCGCTCTGCCAGGCGTGGCGCTGTTCGGCGAGCGGCGAGAAGGCGTCTGGATCGAGCCGGTTGACGTAATGCGCGCCCTTTTCGACCGGATCGAAGCCGGAGGCGTAAAGATCCTGAAGGCTGACCGTGTGGCCGTCGCGGGCCAGCGCCGTTGACGCCGCGGACGACATGGCGGCGTTGAAGGAGCCGGAATCGGGATGGGCCCGGATGATGCGAACGTGCATGAGGAGCTCCCTGACGATGGACATTCGCTTCAGCTTATCTTGCGGAAATGATAGGATGATGGTCGATATCGCAGATGGAGTTTGCAGATTTGCAAGATCGGCTCGACTGGAGTGACTATCGTCTGGTGCTGGAGATTGCCCGCGCCGGGTCGCTGACGCTGGCCGGCCGCCACTCGGCACGCAGCCATGCGACGCTGTTCCGCCGGCTCAATGCGATAGAGGAGCGGCTGGGAACGCGGCTGTTCGACCGGCACCGCAGCGGATACGCGCTGACGGGGGCCGGGGAGGCGGTCGTTGCCGCGGCGAAGGCCTTCGAGGAGCTGGCCGTCGCGACCGAGCACCAGCTTGCCGATCTCGACCGCCGGGCGGAGGGACTGGTCACCGTCACCACGACGGATGCGCTGTTTTCCGGGCTGATCGCGGACGCGCTGACCCGGTTCCACGCGCAGACCCCGGCCATCTCGCTGGAGGTCCGGCTGTCGAACGACCTGCACGATCTGGCAAGGCGCGAGGCGGACATCGCCGTGCGCCCGACCACCGCACCGGAGCCGCATCTGTTCGGGCGCAATCTCGGCACGATCCGGCAGGCGGTCTATGCGCCGGCGCATATCGCGGCCGATGCCGACCTGCCATGGATTGGCCCGGCCGCCTCCATGAACTATGTCCAGTACGAGCGCTGGCTGCACCGGCAGGAGGGCGGGGAGACGTGGATGCGGATCGAGGGAACGCTCGGCATCCACGCGGCGGTCCGTGCCGGCGCGGGCAGGGCGGTGCTGCCCTGCTATCTCGGCGATGCCGACGAGAGCCTGCGCCGCTGCGGGCCGGTGATCGAGGAGCTTGGAATCCCACTCTGGATCCTGATCCACCCGGACCTGAAGGACGTGGCGCGGGTGCGCAAGCTCCTGGAGTTTCTCGGCGACGACAGGCAGTTCAGGCAAAGGCTCTGAGCCTTCAGCACTGTCGGCCGGAGGCTCTTGCCGGCGCTCTTGATCACTTGCGTCGATCAAGACGATGAGAATTCCCCCACTTTAATAGGCCGCCTCTAAGTGCGATCTCAGCCTCCTGCGATGCGAGGGGATGCGAGGCCGCGCCTCATTCTCAGGACGACAATCCCGGCCGCAGGCGCAGCCGGAGAGCCGGCAGAGGCATTCTCAGCGGGTGCGAGACGGGAGGCGTTCACCTCCTCTCACTTATCATACCTGCGAAGGCAGGTATCCGGTATCCGCCGGGCTGGTGGTGGCGTGACGGCGGCAGCCCCTCGCCGAGGTTCGCTCGCGGCAGCGCCGAGACTTCAGTCGCGACCGTACGGGGTTACTGGGTCCCTGTATGTCCGGGTTGTGTCATGATGCTTGCGGGACGGAGGCCGTTGGACCCCTGGTCGTTGTGAGACCGTAGACCGGCATTTGGCCCCGTCCCGCTTCGCATGATCAACCTGA
>NZ_FYAV01000042.1:0-56926 GCF_900185745.1 Stappia sp. TSB10GB4
GTCTCTCCGGCGGCATCAACCCCGTGGAGTTGGAAGAGATGCTTGGACGTGTCCATGCCGATGCGCGTAATCTCGTTCATTGGGCGGCTCCTTCGATGTGTTGGGACCATCATCTTGGCGCAAAACGGCGCCGGATGGGGGCCGTCCACCCCAACGGGACCGGAGAGCCGGGGGCCTCGCGAAGGCACTTGCGACCGAACCCGCCAGCGCGACCCGGTGCCCATTGGCTGCCAGAGCGTTCGTGAGAACAAGCCGCCCTGCACGGCAATGCCTCACCTCCAGGGCATCGCTTCGCCCACGCGGTCCTCTCGCCCGCCCATCAAAACTGTCCGGATCTGTCGCGGCGCCACGCCTTGCGACACTCCGTTACAGTCTGGCCGTTGCCGGGCGCGCGCCGGTCTGCCACGCCTTGCCGCAGAGGAGGCAGATCAGTTTCGGAGAGCCCCATGCTGCGCGTCCTGAAAACCCATGGAACCACGTTCACCATCATCCTTTTCGCCGTCTCCGCCGTGTCCGGCGTCGCCCTGTTCTTCCATTGGAGCAGCGCCGTGTTTCACGGCATGCACGAATGGCTGTCGATGCTGCTGCTCGCGCCCGTCGCCCTGCACCTGTGGCGCAACTGGAACGGCTTCACCGTCTATCTGAAGCGCCGCCAGCTTCTCGTCCCGGCAGCCCTCGGCCTTGCCGCCTCCCTGGCCTTTGCCGTGCCGGTCCTGACCGCCGGGACCAGCGGCGGCAATCCGATGCGCGCCGCCCTCGGCGCCCTGGAGAAGGGGAGCATCGCCGAGGTCGCGCCGCTGTTCGACCTGACGCCGCAGGCGCTGGCTGAGCGTCTTGCCGCCAAGGGCTACCGGGTGGCGCCGGACGGCGACCTCGCCGCCGCCTCGCTGGCCGAGATCGCCAGCGCCTCGGGCAAGCCCGCCGGCCCGGCGCTGATCGCCGACGTGGCCTTCGCTCAAGGACTATAGCCGCAGGCCGGCGGGCGGGGACAAGTTTCGCGTGGCCCGGGGATAGCGCGGGGATACGGCAATCACGCAAGGGGGCGGGCGAGGGGCGTGCCGGCCTGCGCCGGTCCCGGCTTATCCCCGCCGCCGGCCGATCCGGATCGCCGGTCGAATTTGCGCGCGTGTCTCGAATTTTCGCGATTTCGAGACGGAATTTTGCAAAATCCGTCTCGAAATTTCTCAAAATTCCGCAAAACGAAAACGGCGCCCGGATGTCCCCAGGCGCCGTCGTCATGTCATTTATGAAAGATCAGAAGAAGCTGCGGCGCTGCCACCAGCCGGACCGCTTCGGGCCGTCCGGGTCGGTTTCCTCGCTGCTGCCGTCCTTGGCGACCGTCTCGCGCACCACGACAGGCTCGCTGGGAGCCGCCGGTTCGGCCGCAACCTCGGGCTCGGCCGCAGGCGTAACCTCCTCGGCGACAGCTTCCGCCGGCGCGTCCCCAGAACGGTCTTCAGAACCGTCTTCAGGCGTCGTTTCGCTCGTCTCTTCAGCAGGTTCGGCGTCCGCGGCGATCTGTGCTGCCGGCTCGGCCGGCTCCTGCGCTTCGGCCTCGGGCGCTTCGGCCGCTGCCTCCACGACCGGCTCGGTCACCGGCTCGTCCGTGCCCACAACCGTTTCGGAAACCGTCTCGGCCGGAGCCTCGTCCGCCGGCGCGTCGGGGCTCTCCGCCCCCTCGTCGCCGGCCTCGTGCGCCACCGCCTCGCTCACGCTGTCCCCAGCCTCGGTCTCGGCCTCAGTCCCGGCCTCGGCGTCGCTCTCGCCGTCGCCGGAGGTCTCCGACGCCTGCGCGACCGGCTCGTCGCTCTCGCTCTCGCCGTTCTCGCCTTCGCCGTCGCGGCGGCTGCGGCGGCCACCCCGGCGGCCGCGGCGGCGCTTGCGGCGGGCCCGCTCGTCCTCGTCGCCGTCCTCGCCGCGTTCGCTCGCCCCGGCCTCGGCTTCGCCGTCCGGCTCGCCGTCCTCAAGGCTCTCGTCGTCGCTCTCGCCGGTCCTCTCGTCAGCCCGGTCGCCGGCAACGCCCTGCGTCCGCTGCTGATCCTCCTCGGAGGACGGACGCCGGCGCCGGCGGCGGCGGCGGCGCTTGCTGCGGGCGCCGTCCTCGCCGTCGCTCTCGTCGCGGGCCCTCTCGTCGCGGCCGGACGACGACCGCGGGGCCTCCTCGTCCTCCTCGATCTCGTCGATCTCATCGATCTCGTCGGCCTCGTCCACCGTCATCGGCATCACGGTCGAGGGCTGGATCATGCGCGGGGCGATGTTCGGGCGCGCCTCGATCGGCTCGCCGCGCTCCAGCACATAGTGCTGGCCATTGTCCATATGGCCGGCCTGCACGGTGACCTCGAGGCCGAACCGCTCCTCCAGGTCGGCGAGGTGACCGCGCTTCTGGTTGAGGATGTAGAGCGCCGCCTCGGTCGTCGTGCGGACGATCAGATTGTGCGTCGCGCCCTTCAGCAGGTGGTCCTCAAGCGAACGCAGCACATGCAGCGCCACCGATTCCACCGAGCGGATCATGCCGGTGCCGTGGCAATGCGGGCAGGGCGTCATCGAGCTTTCCAGGACGCCGGTGCGGATGCGCTGGCGCGACATCTCCAGAAGGCCGAAATGCGAGATGCGGCCGACCTGGATGCGGGCGCGGTCGTTCTTCAGACAGTCCTTCAGCTTGCGCTCGACGGCCCGGTTGTTCTTGTTCTCCTCCATGTCGATGAAGTCGATCACGATCAGGCCGGCCAGGTCGCGCAGCCGGAGCTGGCGCGCCACTTCCTCCGCCGCTTCCAGATTGGTCTGGACGGCGGTGTCCTCGATATTGTGTTCGCGCGTCGACTTGCCGGAGTTGACGTCGATGGCGACCAGCGCCTCGGTCTGGTTGATGACGATGTAGCCGCCCGACTTCAGCGTCACCTGCGGCGAGAACATCGCATCGAGCTGGCTTTCGACCATGAAGCGCGAGAAAACCGGCGTCGCCTCCTTGTAGGGCTGGACGTTCTTGGCATGGCTCGGCATGAGCATGCGCATGAAGTCCTTGGCTTCGCGATAGCCGTCGTCGCCGGCGACCAGCACCTGGTCGATGTCCTTGTTGTAGAGGTCGCGGATCGAGCGCTTGATCAGCGATCCCTCCTCATAGACGAGATAGGGCGCCGACGACTGCAGCGTCAGGTCGCGCACGTTCTCCCAAAGCCGCATCAGGTATTCGAAATCGCGCTTGATCTCGGCCTTGGTGCGGCTGGCGCCGGCGGTGCGCAGGATCACGCCCATGCCCTGCGGCACTTCCAGTTCGGAGGCGATCTTCTTCAGCCGCTTGCGGTCGGTCGGGGTCGTGATCTTGCGCGAGATGCCGCCGCCGCGGGCGGTGTTCGGCATCAGGACCGAATAGCGGCCGGCCAGCGACAGGTAGGTGGTCAGCGCCGCGCCCTTGTTGCCGCGCTCCTCCTTGACGACCTGCACCAGGAGCACCTGCCGGCGCTTGATGACTTCCTGGATCTTGTACTGCTTGCGGTGCTTGCGGACGCGCTGGGGAACCTCCTCCATCGCGTCTTCGGCGCCGACCGACTCGACGTCGTCCTCGCCGTTCTCGCTCTCCTCGGAGGCGACAGCCTCGCCGTTCTCCTGGCTGGCGGGCCTGGCGGCCTTCGGCTTGCGGCGCGAGGGGCGCTCGTCGTCGTCGGCGCGGGCCGCCTCGGCCTCCTCTTCCTCGATGAGGGCCTGCCGGTCGGCGACCGGGATCTGATAGTAGTCGGGGTGGATCTCGCCGAAGGCGAGGAAGCCGTGCCGGTTGCCGCCATAGTCGACGAAGGCCGCCTGCAGCGACGGCTCGACCCGCGTTACCTTGGCCAGATAGATGTTGCCGCGAAGCTGCTTGCGGTTCGCGGCCTCGAAATCAAATTCCTCGACCCTGTTTCCACGCACCACGACGACCCGGGTCTCCTCCGGGTGCGCGGCGTCGATCAGCATTTTGTTTGCCATTGATGGATGTCTCCACGACCGTCGCGCCCGGGCGGCTTGTTATGCCGGCCCGGATCCGCGCGAAGGCGGCCGTCCTGTTCTGCGGTGTGATGAAAGACGAAGGGGTGCTGCACCGCGCGGCGATCCGTCCGGACCCGGCGACGCCGGTGACGGCGGCCTCGTGTCCCTTCAGGATCGTCTTCGCGCATTGGTTCATTGCAGCGCCCAGTAAGCCATGTTGCGGCGGCCGCCGCCTTGCGGCGGGCCGGATGTGTCAGTCCTGTCGGCTGCCTTGCCGGGCGCTGAGGCGGCCGTCGGTGGCAAGCCGAGACGGGGCTCCGGCCAGCCTTGCGGCCATCGTGTGCCGGCCGCGCAGTGCGCTGCCGGACGCTTCATGCGCATCGTTCCGTCGCCGATGCCCGAAGCGCCGCCGATGAGCGGGGCCAGGGGCGCTGCGGAACGCCGGTCGGGACGCAAGCGTCCGGAATGCGGGGTGTCGTCGACACGCGGCGCGCCGTTGCTGGCACGAGGCATCGCTGACACGCGGCACCATCGACCGGTTCCCGGTGTTCGGCCTTCGCCACGCAGACCGGGAACGCACGAATTCGATGGCCACCCTGCCGGGCGCCGCTGCCAATTGATCGTTCGCTGTTTACGAAAGTACAGTTGGCTTGACCGGACGCCGCCAGATGGCACCAGAACGATCCAGGCTGAATCAGCTTCAACTCCCGGACCCGTCGCATTTCTTTTACGGTCGCGGAAGGCATATGGCAAGTAGGCTGACGGAAGGACACTGACCCAGGCTTGCATCGTGCCGCTTCTGCCTCGCATCCGTGCAGCGGGCGTCGTATCGTCAATGAAAGGTTAACTTGCCCCGAGGTACATCTTGCTGCAGTAAACCGGCGGGGCGGGCAGGGACCGGCGAGAGGCATATCGAGTGACGATCATCGCGCGCATGACAGGTCTGCTGGCGCTGGTTGCCCGTCTGGCGCCGGCGCGCGGCCCTGTGCTGGCGAGCGGCCTGGTCTTGGCCGCCGGTCTGGCGCTGGCTGGAGGTCTGGTGCTTGCTGCCGGTCCGGCCCTGGCCGAACAGGCCTCCGGGAGCGCGGCGGGGCAGGCGGTGGCGCGCGAGGCGCGGATCGCCGGCGACGAGGCGCGCACCCGCTTCATCATGGACCTGTCCGCGCCGGTGGACTTCGCCGTCTCGACCCTGTCCGATCCCTATCGCGTCGTCATCGACCTGCCGCATGTCAATTTCGACCTGCCGGCGGCGGCCGGTCAGGACGGACGCGGCCTGATCACCGCCTGGCGCTTCGGCATGTTCGCCGCCGGCAAGTCGCGCATCGTGCTCGACGCTTCCGGACCGGTCGCGGTCGACAAGTCCTTCGTGCTGCCGCCGGTCTCCGACCAGCCGGCGCGGCTGGTGCTCGATCTTGTCGGCACCAGCCGCGAGACGTTCCTGGAGACGGCGAAGACGCCGGCGCCTCAGGCCGCGCGCAAGGGCGACAAGCTCACCGCCACCCGCCGCCGCGACAAGCCGCTGATCGTGCTCGACCCCGGCCATGGCGGCATCGACACGGGCGCCCGGGGCACCACCGGCACGCTGGAAAAGGCCATCGTGCTCGACTTCGCCCGGCTGCTGCGCGACAGGCTGATGGCGAGCGGGCGCTACGAGGTGCGGATGACGCGGGACGAAGACGTGTTCGTTCCCTTGCGCGAGCGGGTCCACATAGCCCGCGAGCTGGAGGCCGACCTGCTGCTGTCGATCCATGCGGATTCGGTGCGAATCGGCCGCGACCAGGTGCGCGGTGCCGGCGTCTACACCCTGTCGGAGACGGCGAGCGACGAAATCGCCGCTGCCCTTGCCGAGCGCGAGAACCGCTCGGACGTGATCGCCGGCATCGACCTTGCCAACGAGCCGGACGACGTCACCGACATCCTCATCGACCTGGCTCGCCAGGAAACCAAGAAGTTCTCCTTCCTGTTCGCCCGGACGCTGGTGGACGAACTGCGCGGCACCGCGCAACTGGTCAAGAATCCGCACAGATCCGCCGGTTTCCGCGTGTTGACGGCGCATGACGTGCCGTCCGCGCTGGTCGAGCTCGGCTATCTGTCGAACCGCCTGGACGAGAAGCTGATGACCACCGAGGAGTGGCGCGGACGCATGACGCAGGCGCTGGTCGCGGCGATCGACGGCTATTTCGGGCGCCGCTTCGGCGATGGCGCGATGAAGCTTTCGCACACGACCGCGGTCACCGCCAAGACCGACTCGGAGGAGCAGGTGGAGTGAGGTGGGGCTCCGCCTCAGCATCGCCATATTGGTCGCGGAAGGAGTGGGGGTTCTCAAACGCGGCCGCGAGCGGCGCCCGCGACAGGGAACAAGGGGCAGCGCGGTCCCGATCCGCTATTGCGCCGGGATCGTAACGGGGGCATGACGGCGCGGCGCAAGTTCGCTCCGTCCGGGCCGGCCGGAAGACCGGCCAGCGCATCGCAAGATCGAGATTACCGGGATAGACGAGCCGGATATATGAAGTTCCTGATCAAACTCTTCGGCTACCTGTTCGGCATCGGTGCCGTGCTGGGTCTGCTCGTGGCCACGGGCATCTGGCTGTTCCTGCAGGACCTGTCCGAGGACCTGCCGGACTATACCGCGCTCAAGAATTACGAGCCGCCGGTGATGACCCGCGTGCATGCGGCCGACGGCCAGTTGATGGCCGAATATGCCAAGGAGCGGCGCCTGTTCCTGCCGATCCAGGCGGTCCCCGACCTGCTGAAGCAGGCCTATATCTCGGCCGAGGACAAGAACTTCTATTCCCATCTCGGCATCGATCCGGAAGGCATCGCCCGTGCGGCGGTCGCCTATTTCCGCAATTACGGCAGCGGCCGCCGGCCGCAGGGCGCCTCGACCATCACCCAGCAGGTGGCGAAGAACTTCCTCTTGACCAACGAAGTGTCGATGGAGCGCAAGGTCAAGGAGGCGATCCTCGCCCTGCGCATCGAACAGGCCTACACCAAGGACGAGATCCTCGAGCTCTATCTCAACGAGATCTATCTCGGGGTCGGCGCCTATGGCGTCGCCGCCGCCTCGCTGCTGTATTTCGACAAGTCGGTGCACGAGCTGACCCTGGAGGAGGTGGCTTATCTCGCCGCGCTGCCGAAGGGGCCGAACAACTACCACCCGTTCCGCGAGCGCGATGCGGCGATCGAGCGTCGCAACTGGGTGATCGACCGCATGGTCGAGAACGGCTACATCGACAGCCTCGTGGCCGAGGAAGCCAAGGCCAAGCCGCTGACCGTCAAGCTGCGCTCGCGCGGCACCCACCTCTTCGCCTCGGAATATTTCTCCGAGGAGGTGCGCCGGCTGATCGCCAATCTCTATGGTGAGACGCGCCTTTACGAAGGCGGCCTGTCGGTGCGCTCGACCCTCGACCCGAAGCTGCAGGTGATCGCGCGCAAGGCGTTGATGGACGGTCTCATCGCCTTCGACCAGCGCCGCGGGGGCTGGCGCGGCCCGGTGCAGAAGATCGAGCTGGGCGCGGGCGACTGGGGCGCGGACCTGTCCCGGATCGACGGCATGTCCGACGTGCCGGAGTGGCAGCTTGCCGTGGTCCTGTCGACGTCTGGCGATCGCGCCGAGGTCGGCCTCAAGCCGGGCCGGCTGGCCAGCGGCGAACTGTCGAGCGAGCGCGAGCGGGTGTCCCTGCCGCTCGCCGGCATGAAATGGGCGCGGGTCAGCGGCCGCTCGCCGAACAGCGTCGGCGACGTGCTGTCGCCCGGCGACGTGGTCTATGTCGAGAAGGGAGCGGACGGGGCTTACGAGCTGCGCCAGTTCCCGAGCGTCTCCGGCGCGCTGCTGGCGATGGATCCCTATACGGGCCGCGTGCTGGCGATGGTCGGCGGCTTCTCCTTCTCGCAGAGCGAGTTCAACCGCGCGACGCAGGCCTATCGCCAGCCGGGCTCGTCGTTCAAGCCGTTCCTCTATGCGGCGGCGCTCGACAACGGCTACACGCCCTCCAGCGTGATCATGGACGCGCCTTTCGAGATGGCGCAGGGCCCCGGCCTGCCGATGTGGCGGCCGCAGAACTATGGCGGCAAGTATTACGGCCCCTCGACCCTGCGCGTCGGCATCGAACTGTCGCGAAACGTGATGACGGTGCGTCTGGCACAGGACATGGGCATGCCGCTCGTCGCCGAATATGCCAAGCGGTTCGGCATCTACGATGCGATGACCCCGGTTCTGTCCATGTCGCTCGGCGCCGGCGAGACCACCGTCATGCGCATGGTCACCGCCTATGCGATGATCGCCAATGGCGGTCGCAAGGTGCAGCCGACGCTGATCGACCGGATCCAGGACCGCTATGGCAAGACCGTCTATCGCCATGACGAGCGGATCTGCGAGACCTGCGCCACCGATCACTGGGCGAACCAGGGCGAGCCGGAGCTGATCGACAATCGCGAGCAGGTGCTCGATCCGATGACCGCCTATCAGATCACCTCGATGATGGAAGGCGTCGTCCAGCGCGGCACCGCCACCAGCATCAAGGTCCTCGGCCGTCCGGTCGCCGGCAAGACGGGCACGACCAACGAGGAGAAGGACGCCTGGTTCGTCGGCTACACGCCCGATCTGACGGTCGGTGTGTTCGTCGGCTACGACACGCCGAAGCCGATGGGGCGCGGCGCGACCGGCGGTCAGGTAGCGGCGCCGATCTTCACCGAATTCATGCAGGCGGCGCTGAAGGACAGCCCGCCGGTCGAGTTCCGCGTGCCCAAGGGGCTGCAGCTCATCCCGATCAACCGGCAGACGGGCCTGCGCGCGGGCGCCGGCACGCCGGGCACGATCCTGGAAGGCTTCAAGCCGGGCACGGCGCCGCCGGACGAATATTCGATCATCGGCTTCCAGGACGAGATCGGCATTCCGCGCACGGTCTCGCCGGAAGCGGGGCAGGCGGTGATGAGCGGCACCGGCGGCCTGTACTGACCTGACGCGTCCGCTTCGGCACTGCCGTATGTCTGGACCTGAAATCTTCGGCGCCGCGGCGGGGGAGACCCGGCCGCGGCGTTTGCGATCGGCGAGCCGATCAACTATGGTCCGCGACCGAAACGGACGCGCCGCCGGGCCTTTGGCCTTCGCCGCGTCCCTCTTTTCGAACTGCAACCCCCAACTGGCGAGAAAGGACGGCGATGCGCGCTGAAACCGAGGCCGTGGTCGACGAAATCAAGCAGGCCATAAGCCTGCTGAGGAGGCATCTTTGACTGGGACAACGCGATTGTCCGTCTGGATGAACTGAACGCTGCGTCCGAAGATCCGACCCTTTGGAACGACCCTGCCAAGGCGCAGAAGCTGATGCGTGAGCGCCAGCAGCTCGATGACGGGCTGACCGGCGTGCGCAGGCTGGAAGCCGACCTTGCCGACAATCTCGAACTGATCGAACTCGGCGAGATGGAAGGCGACAAGGAGGTGATCGGCGAGGCCGAGGCGGCGCTGAAGGCGCTGCGCAGCGAGGTCAACAAGCGCCAGATCGCCTCGCTCCTGTCGGGCGAAGCCGACGGCAACGACGCCTATCTGGAAATCAACTCCGGCGCCGGCGGCACGGAGAGCCAGGACTGGGCGAGCATGCTGCTGCGCATGTACACCCGCTGGGCGGAGCAGCACGGCAACAAGGTCGAGGTGCTCGAGCTTCATGACGGCGAGGAAGCCGGCATCAAGTCGGTGACGCTCAAGGTCAAGGGCGAGAACGCCTATGGCTGGCTGAAGACGGAATCGGGCGTGCACCGGCTGGTGCGCATCTCGCCCTATGACAGCCAGGCGCGGCGGCACACCAGCTTCGCCTCCGTGTGGGTCTATCCGGTCATCGACGACTCGATCGAGATCGAGGTGAACGAGAGCGACTGCCGCATCGACACCTATCGCGCCTCGGGCGCGGGTGGCCAGCACGTCAACACGACCGACTCGGCGGTGCGCATCACCCATCAGCCGACCGGCATCGTGGTGCAGTGCCAGTCGGAGCGCTCGCAGCACAAGAACCGGGCGACCGCCTGGTCGATGCTGAAGGCGCGGCTCTACGAGCTGGAGCTGCAGAAGCGCGAGGAGAAGGCCAATGCCGAGGCGGCGTCGAAGACCTCGATCGGCTGGGGCCACCAGATCCGCTCCTATGTGCTGCAGCCCTACCAGTTGGTGAAGGACCTGCGCACGGGCGTCGAGAGCACCAACCCGACCGGCGTGCTGGGCGGCGACCTTGACGACTTCATGGAAGCGACGCTGGCGCAGCGCGCCTTTGGCGGCGCGCCGGAGACGGTCGAGGACGTGGACTGACGGCCACTCCGCTCGCCAGTATGAGGCCAGGCAACAGGAAACGGCGCCCGCGGGCGCCGTTTCGCGTTTGTGGGTCTGCAGGAGCGGTGGTCAGTCGCCGAGCAGCGGGCTGATCTTCTCGCCGGTGCGCAGGAAGCGGGCCGGATTGAGCGGCCGGTCGTTGACCCGGATTTCGTAATGCAGGTGCGGGCCGGTGGAGCGGCCGGTGGAGCCGACGGTGCCGAGCCGGGCGCCGGTCGCGACCGTCTCGCCCTCGTTCACCGAAATCCGGCTCATATGGGCGAAACGGGTGACGACGCCGCTCGGGTGGCGGATCTCGACCGACTTGCCATAGCCGCCGTTGCGCCCGGCGAAGATCACCTTGCCCGGCGCCGGCGCACGGATCACCTCGCCGGTGGCGGCGCGGAAGTCGAGGCCGGTATGCATCGCCATGCGGCCGAGGAAGGGGTCGACGCGCGGGCCGAAGGAGGAGGAGAGCTCGGCGCCGGGAAGCGGCGAGGCGAGCGGGATGCCACGGGCGGCGTCCTTGACCTGGGAGAGGGCGAGAAGCGCCGTCTCCGCGCGCTGGATGCGCGAATCGAAATCGGTGTCGGCGAGCGGCACGAACGGGCCGCCCTGGCCGGAGGCCGGCAGATGCTTGGCGCCGGCAAGCTGCAGGCCGAGCTGGTCGGCGGCATCGGCGATGGTCGCCGCGTCGCGCTCGGCGGTGACGGCGATCACGTCGAGCGCCGCGTGCGCCTCGCTGTCCATGCGGTCGAGCGCGGCATTGACGTCCTCGATGATCTCGATGCGCCGGTCGGGACCGGCGGCGGCGCCCTCGGCAGAGGGCCCGGCCGGGGCGAGGTCACGCAGCGGCTTGCCGGGGGCGGCGGCCCCCTGACGGGCGGCGGCCTCGGCGGCGGCATTGTCTTCGGAGCGGGTGCCGCGCAGGCTCAGCAGCGGTGAGATCTCGATCGGCTCCGGCGTGCCGCCGATGCCGGTGGGCGCATTGGTCGTGTCGATGGCGAGGCTGGCCGGCTTGGCGGGCGGCACCGGTCCGGCGACCGCGACGCGAATGCCGCTTTCGGCCGCCTTGGCGAGCAGTCCGGAAACGCGCGCCTGACGGGTGTCGAGATCGCGCTGGCGCTCGACCACGTCGGCGAGCTGCTCCTCGATGCTGCGGCGCTCGAGCACGCGGCGGCTGGTGAGCTGGTCGATGCGCGAGCGCAGCGAGGCGATGCGGTCCTCGTAGGAGAGCTGCATCTGCGCCTGACGTTCGGCAGAAGACTGGATGATGTCGTCGCGCAGGACGAGATAGGCGGTGGCGCCGATATAGCCGACCGCAAGCGCGGCCACGACCGTCGTCGCCAGACCCGCCATCAGGGGGGAGATGGTGAAGCTGCGGACATGGTCGCCGCGGGCGATGATCACCCGATGCGGCTCCTTGCGCTTGCCGAAGTCCCTGCGGCCGTTTGCAGCGTGTCCTGTCATGCGTCTGTGGACCCGTTCCCGGCGGTGCCAGACACTCACGCGGCACCTCGTTCGGCTCCGATCATGCGCCCGTTAAGGTTAACAAAAGCTAAGGAACTGTCCGAATTCGAGAATCCATTCAGCCGGTAAGGCGAACCAGCGGTCGGTAGAAGCCGGGCGTCAGTCCGGCTTCCGAGCGTGCCCGGTCGTTGAACGGCGGCTTCAAGCCGGCCTTGAAATGGCGGCGCACCAACTCCTGGAAGCGGGCTTCGGGATCGCGGCGGTCCTGGTCGCACAGATAGCGGAACCATTTGGCGCCAAAGGCGACATGGCGTTTCTCGTCGCGATAGATGATCTCCAGGATCGCGGCGGTTTCCGGGTCGCCGCGCTCGCGCGCCTTCTCGATCATCGGCGGGGTGATGTCGAGGCCGCGCGCCTCCAGAACCAGGGGAATCACCGCCAGCCGGCCGGCGAGATCATCGCCCGTGCTTGCGGCCGCCTCCCACAGCCCGTGATGGGCGGGCAGGGCGCCATAATGCGAATCGAGCTCCTCCAGCCGCCGGCGCAGCAGCGAGAAATGCTTGGCCTCTTCCAGCCCCACGCGCACCCAGTCGTCGAAGAAGGAGCGGGGCAGGGGGCGGTCGGCGAAGCGGCCGACCATGTCCCAGGTGAGGTCGACGGCGTTGAGCTCGATATGGGCGAGGGAATGCAGCAGGGCGATGCGGCCCGAGGTGCCGCCGATGGCGCGCTTGGGCATGTCGCGGGGCGGCAGCAGGATCGGCGTCTCGGGACGGCCGGGCTGGTCCGGCATCCGCTCGCCGCCGGTGCGCCGGCGCAGCGACAAGGTGCGGCCGAACCAGGCGCGGGCGGTGGCATGGGCCACGGCGGTCTTCTCGTCCAGCGAGCGGGCCGCCACGACGCGGCGCGCGCCGCAGGCAAGGGATGCGGGAGTGAAGTCGGCCGTGTCGGCCTTGCCTGGTGAGACGCGCATGCAAGCTCCGAAGGCGTTACGGGCGGCGCCGCCGCACGGCTCTCATGCGGAGTGCTTCGCGGCGGCGGGCCCCACGACGGCTCACCGGGTCGCGCGGACGGCCTCCAGCACGGCCTCTGCATGGCCGGGAACCTTGACCTTGCGCCACGTCTCGACGATCTGGCCGGCCCCGTCAATCAGGAAGGTCGAGCGGTCCACGCCCATATAGGTCCTGCCATACATCGACTTTTCCACCCAGACGCCCCAGGCGGTGGCGACCGCGGCGTCCGGATCGGCGGCGAGGATCACCGAGAGGTCGTGCTTGGCCTTGAACTTGTCGTGCTTGGCCGCCGTATCCGGCGAGATGCCGACGACGACCGCGCCCGCTGCCTCGAACTCCGAGGCCAGGGCGGTGAAGGCGATGGCCTCCTTGGTGCAGCCCGGCGTGTCGTCCTTGGGGTAGAAGTAGAGCACGACCTTGCGGCCGCGCAGATCGGACAGGCGCAGCGTGCCGCCGCCGTCCCGCTCGAGCTCGAAATCCGGTGCGGCGATTCCTGTCGTGATTTCCGTCATGCTGCCTTCCTTTGGTCATTTGGGGGAGGGATAGTCCACGAATCCCTGCCAGTTGCGGATACGTATTACCGACCGGCTCGGATCCCCTTTCGCGGACATAGTATGATCATTCCGATTCGCGGATGATCAGCCTGCCACGCCCAAAGGACCGGGACACTGCTTAAACGCCTCATACATCGTGACAGGCCCTTGCGGGACGTGCTGCATGGCCGGCGGCGTCGCCGACCCTGGCGGGTGGTGCTGGTGATCGTCGGCATCCTGGCCGTGTCCGCCCTTGGCGGGCTGGCGGTGACCTTCGGCAGCGGGCCGGTCTCCATGCCTTACCTGGCGCAGTATCTCTCCGAGGGCGCGCTGGCGCCGGGGGCGCGGCTGCGGGTGGGGGCGGTGACCATAGATCTCTCCGAAGGTCTGCCGCCCAAGGCCGAATTGCTGGACCTGTCGATCGAGGCGGAGGCGGATGACGGCCTCTCGCTGCAAGTGCCGCGCGTGTCCGCGCCGCTCGACCCGCTGGCGCTTCTGCAAGGCGAGATGCGCCTGTCCGAGATCCGGCTCGAACATGCGCGCCTGAGCATTGCCAATGCGGCGCGCTCCGCCTCGTCGAGCGAGATCCCGGACATGGCGGTGATCGCCGAGGCGGCCGATCGCATGGCGCGGCTTGCCACGGCGCAACTGGCGCAGCGCGGCATCGCCCGGATCGAACTGGTCTCGGCGGAGATCGTCGCGGAGGGCGAGAAGACCTATCGCATGCGCGGCATCGACGCCGAACTGACCAGGGCCGACGACGGCACGCTGCAGGCGGATGCCGAGATCGCCGGCCGGCTCGGCCAGTGGAAGGCCAAGGCCCGCCGCTCTGTCGACCCCGAGACCGGCGAGAGCCTGATGCGGGTCGACCTGTACGACGTCACGCTGGGCGAGTTCGTCTCCGTCGAGTCCTCGGTCGACGCGGGCAAGGGGCTCGGCATCCCGGTGCGGGCCCGGCTCGACGTGGCCATGGGCGCGGACGGGGCGTTCGACACGACGCGGGCCGGCGTCATTGTCTCGCCGGGCTGGATCAACACCGGTCACACCGTGGTCGGTTTCGACAAGATCGACATTCAACTCTATTGGGAGGCCGGAACCCCCGGCTTTCGCGTGGTTCCGTCCCTCTACCAGTACGGCAACACGGTCCTGCCGTTCGAGGGGCTGGTGGAGCCGCCGCGGGAATGGCAGGACATGTGGTCCTTCCGCATCGTGTCGCGGGACGCGCGCATCGGCCCCTCGGACGTGGCGGGCCCGCCTTTCGAGATGGAGGCGTTCCTGGCGGAGGGGCGCGCCGACCTCAAAGAGAGAGAGCTCCATTTCGACAAGCTGGCGCTGCGTTCGGGTGCGGCCGAGATGGATGGCGCCGGGTCGGTGCGCGCCGGCGGTGACGGCCTCTACATGGCCCTTGCGGTTGAAAGCGGCCCGATGTCGGTCGCGAGCCTGAAGCGGTTGTGGCCGATCACCATGATGCCGCCGGCGCGGGCCTGGGTGATCGAGCATCTGGTCGACGGGCGGATCGACAGCGGCAGGGCGATGGTCTCGCTGCGGCCGGCCGCCTTCGACGTCGACGATCCGGAAGCCGGGTGGTCGGGCGACGACGTGCAGGTCGACATTGCCTTTTCCGATCTGAGCCTCAGCACGGTCGGCACGGTGCCGGTGGCCCAGGGCCTGTCGGGGCGTATCCATGTCGCCGACGAAGTGCTGACCGTCACGTCGTCCTCAGGCGTGATGGTGGCGCGGCCGGGCGAGCAGATTGCCATCAGCGACACCGTGTTCCAGGTGCCGGATCTGCGCGAGAGCGGCACCAAGACCGGCGTGCTCAAGCTGACGGCGAAGGGGCCGGCGAAGTCGCTGGCGACGCTGCTCGACGCCGAGCCGTTCACGGTGCTGTCGCGCAACGACCTGGCGCCGGAGGACGTCGCCGGATCCGGCGCGATGACGCTCAACGCACGCTTTGCGCTGGTCAAGGATGTTCGTGTCGACGATGTCGACTGGGACCTGTCCGGCTCGCTCAAGGGCTTCTCCAACAGCCGGGCGATCCGGGGACACAAGCTGAGCGGCGCCGATCTCACATTCGATGTCGACGAGGGCAGCCTGTCGCTGAAGGGACGCGGAAAGCTCGACGGGCTGCCGGCGAATCTGGACCTGGTGGTGCCCTTCGACAACGCCGACGGCAAGGCGGTCGCCGCCCGTCAGGGGGTGGTGATCGAGGCGACGGCAGCCCAGCTCGCCGAGCGCGGTATCGACATTCGCGGCTTCGTCAACGGTCCGCTCAAGCTGACGACCGAGGAGACGGAGGCCGGGCAGTCCTATCAGGTGGATCTCACGCGGGCCTCCATCGAACTGGCGGATCTGGGCTGGAGCAAGAGCCCTGGCGTTGCCGCGCGCGCGCAATTCCGCATGAGCGAGAGTGGCGGACAGCGGGAGATCCGCGGGTTCCGGCTGACCTCGGAGGGCGTGGAGGTCGAGGGCAACATCACCCTGACTGCAGCGGGCGATCTGGAGCGGGCGGAGTTTTCGCGCTTCGCCTTGCGGGCAAGCGACGATGCCAGCCTGCGGCTGTCCAAGCGCGGCAAGCAGATCACCGTCGACCTGCGGGCGAACCGGCTCGACGCGCGCGGGCTGGTCGCCAATCTCAGCGGCAAGGGGGGACCCGGCGGCGGCGACAAGACCGCGCTGAAGATCACCGCCGAGGTCGGGCAGTTGATCGGCTTCAACGGCGTCACCTTGTCGGGCGTGTCGCTGTCCATGTCGAAGACGGGCGGCGATCTGCGGGCGCTCGACCTGTCCGGCTCGTCGGGCGGCAGGTCGGTGTTCCAGGTGAGGATGACCGGGGAAGGGGCGGGCCGCGAAGTGACCGGCACCTTCCAGGATACGGGCGCAATCCTGCGTTTCGCCAATCTCTACCAGCGCATGCGGGGCGGTGTCGGCATTCTCTCGATCGCCATGCCGACGGCCAATGACTGGAACGGGAACTTCAAGATCAAGCGGCTGGCGATCACCGAGGATCCGGCGATCCAGGCGCTGGCGCGCAGCCCGGCGGTGCTGGATGCGCGCGATCCGCGCCGCAACCAGGTCCTTGCCGGAGTGGAGCGTCGTGGCGAGGCGAGTTTCAGCGTGCTGGAGCTGGTGTTCCGCCGCAGCGGCGACATGCTGACCGTCACCGAAGGCACGCTGGCCGGCCCGACGATCGGCGGCACGGTCTCGGGCAATGTCGATCTCGCGACCCGTTCGCTCGACATGACGGGCACGTTCGTGCCGGCCTTCGCCATCAACAATCTCTTCGCCAAGATCCCGATCCTCGGCTTCGCGCTTGGCGGCGGGGCCGACGAGGGGCTGATCGGCGTCACCTATCGGCTGACGGGGTCGCTCGCCGATCCGGTGCTGACGGTGAACCCGGCCTCGGCGATGGCGCCGGGCATCTTCCGCAAGATCTTCGAATACCGCTGAGGGCGATGCCCCCAGAACGACAGACCCCCGGGCGCGAGCGCCCGGGGGGCTGCAGTCGTGTCGGCAGTGGCTTGACGGCTCAGACGGCCTTCAGCAGCACGTGGCGCTTCTTGCCGAGGGAGAGCTTGATGACGCCGTCCTCGACGAGATCGGTTGGCCCAAGAACGCGCTTCTCGTCCTGCGCCACCACATCGTTGACGCGCAGGCCGCCGCCCTTGACCTGACGACGCGCCTCGCCGTTGGAGGCGCACAGGCCTGCCGTGACGAAGGCGGCCAGCAGGCCGAGCCCCGCTTCCAGCTCGCCGCGGGCGATCTCCACCGTCGGCAGTCCCTCGGCCAGCGCGCCTTCCTCGAAGGCGCGGCGCGCGGTCTCGGCGGCCTCTTCGGCAGCCTTGCGGCCATGCGCCATGGCGGTCGCTTCGGTGGCGAGCACCTTCTTCGCCTCGTTGATCTCCGACCCGCCGAGAGCGGCAAGGCGGGCGATCTCGTCGAGCGGCAGCACCGTGAACAGCTTCAGGAAGCGCTCGACATCGCCATCCTCGGTGTTGCGCCAGAACTGCCAGTAGTCATAGGCCGACAGCATGTCCGGGTTGAGCCAGACCGCGCCTTCCGCCGTCTTGCCCATCTTGGCGCCCGAGGCGGTGGTGAGCAGCGGCGTCGTCAGCGCGAAGAGCTCGATTTCCTCCATGCGGCGGCCGAGATCGACGCCGGAGACGATGTTGCCCCATTGGTCGGAGCCGCCCATCTGCACCCGGCAGCCGGTGCGCCGGTAGAGCTCGACGAAGTCGTAGCCCTGCAGCAGCATGTAGTTGAACTCCAGGAAGGAGAGGTGCTGCTCGCGCTCCAGGCGGGTGCGCACGGCATCGCGCTGGATCATCTGGTTGACCGAGAAGTGTCGGCCGACGTCGCGCAGGAACTCGACATACTTGATGCTCATCAGCCAGTCGGCATTGTCGAGCATCAGGGCGTCCTTGGGGCCCTCGCCAAAGGTGAGGAAGTGGTCGAACACCTTGCGGATGCCGTCCTTGTTCTCCTCGATCTGGGCATCGTCCAGCAGCGGGCGGGCGCTGTCGCGGAACGACGGGTCGCCGATCCGCGTGGTGCCGCCGCCCATCAAGGCGATGGGGCGGTGCCCGGTCTTCTGCATCCAGTGCAGCATCATGATCTGGACGAGGGAGCCGACATGCAGGCTCTTGGCCGTGCAGTCGAAGCCGATATAGGCGGTGACCGTCTCGGACCGATACAGATCGTCGAGCCCTTGCGGGTTCGAGATCTGATGGATGAAGCCCCGTTCGCTGAGGGTCTTCAAGAACTCCGATTTGAAAGCGGTCATTTCCCTTGTGTCCATTTTGAAAGGGTGTGTGGAAACCCGGACCGCCCGCGCGGGACGCACCGGGCCCGCACCTCTTAGCCGAACTGCTTGCCAAGATCACGGAGAAATCAGGCCGCTGGCGGCTTGATCGCAAAAAGCGCAAGCGGCGGACGGGCTCCGGGACCCGCGAACAAAAAAACGGCCGGACAGGCCGGCCGCTGTGAAGTTTTGCGGGTCGAGGCCGGGCGAGGGTTGGGTCGCGCCGACATCGGAATTTTGGTAGCAGGCGCGGATGACGCGGCAGTGACAGGTTCGCTTGGCGAGCGCAGAACCAAAACAAAAAGGCCCCGCCGGAGCAGGGCCTTCTCGTTCATGGGGCGAGAGGGGAACGGCTCAGAGAGCCTCTTCCTCGCCAGCCTCGGCCTCAGCGGCTTCCTCGCCCTCGGCCTCTTCGTCCTCGTCCTCTTCGAACTCGAACGTGTCCTGCTCGCGGGCGGAGAGATCCTCGCCGCGCGCCTGGCGCTCGGCCTCGTCGGCGGAGCGGGCGACGTTGAGCGTCACCGAAACCTCGACCTCCGGATGGAGGACGATGGCGACCTCGTGCAGGCCGATGGTCTTGATCGGACGGTCGAGGCGGACCTGCGAACGGGCCGAGGAGAAACCGCCCTCGGTCATCACGTCGGCGATGTCGCGGGTCGACACGGAACCGTAGAGCTGGCCGGTCTCGCCAGCCTGGCGGATGACCGTGAAGCTCTGGCCGTCGAGCGTCTTGGCGACCGACTCGGCCTCCGACTTGCGCTCCAGGTTGCGGGCCTCAAGCTGCGCGCGCTCGCTTTCGAAGCGCTGCAGGTTGGCCTTGGTGGCGCGCAGCGCCTTGCCCTGCGGCAGCAGATAGTTGCGCGCGAAGCCGTCGCGCACGCGCACCACTTCGCCCATCTGGCCGAGCTTGGCGACGCGCTCGAGAAGAATAATGTGCATTGTCGTAATCCTTTTCGTCTGTCCCGCGCCTGGCGCGGTTAGGGACGGCCGGCATGCCGGCCTGTCCCAGCCGATTGGAACGTCGTGATCTTACTTGATCACGAAGGGCAGCAGGCCGAGGAAGCGGGCGCGCTTGATGGCACGCGCGAGCTCGCGCTGCTTCTTGGCCGACACCGCGGTGATGCGGCTCGGCACGATCTTGCCGCGCTCGGAAATGTAGCGCTGCAGGAGGCGGATGTCCTTGTAGTCGATCTTCGGCGCGCTGGCGCCGGAGAACGGGCAGGTCTTGCGACGGCGGAAGAAGGGGCGGCGCGTCGGAAGCTGTGCGATATCGACCATTGCGTTTGCTCCTTATTCGTCGTCGAAGCGGCGGGGGCCGCGATCGCCGCGGTCACGGCCGCCGCGATCACCGCGGTCACCACGATCACCGCGGTCGCCACGCTCACCGCGCTCGCCACGGCCGCCGCGGCGGTCGTCACGGTCGCGCTTCTGCATCATCGCGGACTGCTCTTCCTCGTGCTCCTCGACGCGCAGCGTCATGAAGCGCAGGATGTCCTCGTTGATGCGCATCTGGCGCTCCATCTCGGCCACGGCGGCCGGAGAGGCGTCCAGATTCATCAGCGTGTAGTGCGCCTTGCGGTTCTTGTTGATGCGATAGGCCAGCGTGCGCAGGCCCCAGGTCTCCACCTTGCCGACGGTGCCGCCGTTCTCGGAGATCAGGGACTTGTACTGCTCGACCATCTGCTCGACCTGCTGGGCCGAGACGTCCTGGCGAGCCAGGAACACATGCTCGTAAAGCGGCATGAGATGCGCCTTTCTTTTCGTTTCAGTTCCCGGAACCCGGCGCTAAGCCTCTTCGAGCCCTCAAGAAAGGCGGACGAAGCAACTTCGAAGGCGGAGACACGGGAAGACGGGCGGCACTGTGCCGTCCTGCCCGCTTGGCGCCTGCCTCTCCTCTATACTGAAGAGATGCGGGCATGCGGCGGACCTTCCGTTCAGCCCCCGGCCAGAGTTCCGAACGAAGCGTGGCTTATACACCAGTTGCGCGGCTTCGCAAGGCGGAGCGAAGGGATTGCGCGCGATTTTTCTCTGCACCACCTTGACAGTGTGTGCCTGCGACGTCTCTTTGCGGCACATTTTGCGACAAGGCGGACGGGCAGACGCGAATCCGGCCGCGCCAAGGGATGTTGGAGCCAGCGCCAATGAGTATCGCATTCACGTTTCCGGGACAGGGCAGCCAGGCTGTCGGCATGGGCAAGGACCTGGCCGACAGCTTCGCCGAGGCTCGGGCGGTGTTCGATGAGGTGGACGAGGCGCTGGGGCAGAAGCTCAGCGAGATCATGTGGAACGGCACCGCCGAAGAGCTGACGCTGACGGCCAACGCCCAGCCGGCGCTGATGGCGGTGAGCCTTGCGGCCATGCGCGCGGCCGAGGCGCGCGGCCTGAACCTTGCCGCGAGCGTTGCCTATGTGGCCGGCCACTCGCTCGGCGAATATTCGGCGCTGGCCGCCGCCGGCACGCTGTCGATCGGCGATGCGGCGCGGCTGCTGCGCATTCGCGGCACGGCGATGCAGCAGGCGGTGCCGGTGGGCGAGGGGGCGATGGCCGCGCTGCTCGGCCTCGACTATGCCGAGGCGGCTGCCGTCGCTGCGGAAGCCGCGCAGGGAGAGGTCTGCCAGGCCGCCAATGACAATGCGCCGGGCCAGGTCGTGGTCTCCGGCCACACGGCGGCGGTGGAGCGCGCCATCGAGATCGCCAAGGGGCGCGGTGCCCGCCGCGCGGTGCTGCTGCCGGTGAGCGCGCCCTTCCACTGCGCGCTGATGCAGCCTGCCGCCGAGGCGATGGCCGCCGCCTTCGAGAGCGTCACCTTCAACGCTCCGGCCGTGCCGCTGGTCGCCAATGTGCTCGCAAGCCCGACCAGCGACCCGGACGAGATCCGCCGCCGGCTGGTGGAGCAGGTGACCGGCACGGTGCGCTGGCGCGAATCCATCGAGTGGATGGCCTCGGCCGGCGTCGACACGGCCTACGAGATCGGCACCGGCAAGGTGCTGACCGGCATGGTCAAGCGCATCTCCAAGGATATGACCGGCATTGCCGTCAACACGCCGGACGATATCGCAGCCCTGCTGGAGCGGCTCGCCTGACAGCAAGGCGCGCATCGCAAGACAAGGAACAAAGACCCATGTTCGACCTGACTTCCAAGACCGCGCTCGTGACCGGCGCCACCGGTGGCCTCGGCGAGGCGATCGCCCGAACCCTGCATGCGCGCGGCGCCACGGTCGCGCTGTCCGGAACCCGCGCCGAGAAGCTGGAGGCGCTGGCCGCCGATCTCGGCGAGCGTGTGCATGTCCTGCCGGCGAACCTCTCCGACCGGGCAGCGGTGGATGCGCTGGTGCCGGCTGCCGAGGCGGCCATGGGCCAGCTCGACATTCTCGTCAACAATGCCGGCATCACCCGCGACAACCTCTTCATGCGCATGAAGGATGAAGAGTGGGATGACGTCATCGAGGTCAACCTGACCGCCGGCTTCCGCCTGTGCCGCGCTGCGGTGAAGGGCATGATGCGCCGCCGCTACGGCCGCATCGTCAACATCGCCTCCGTGGTCGGCGTCACCGGCAATGCGGGCCAGGGCAACTATGCGGCGGCCAAGGCCGGCCTCATCGGCATGGCCAAGTCGCTTGCGCGCGAGGTCGCCTCGCGCAACATTACGGTGAACACGATCGCGCCCGGCTTCATCGAAACCCCGATGACGGACGCGCTCAACGACAAGCAGAAGGAATCGATCCTTGCCACGGTGCCGGCTGGCCGTCTCGGCAGGGCGGAGGAGATCGCCGCGGCGACGCTCTATCTTGCCAGCGAGGAAGCGGCCTATGTGACCGGCGAGACGCTGCACATCAACGGCGGTATGGCTATGATTTGACTTGGCAAACCCGGACGGAGCGGGCCCTGTGGAACTGGCGTTTCGCAGCTTGGCGCGCCGGCTGGTCAAGCCCCATAAAGTGTGTTACGAACCCGCCGGCCAGCGAACCCGTTCACGAATGATCGGCGCTCGGGCGCGGCCTGTCCGGCCGGCCAAGGTTGCCGGCTCGGGCATGGTGCGGGCTGGATCCCATTCGCCTCGTTCCGGCATCGCGTTCCGGAGATCGGGTACGAGGTGCGGCGCTGAGCGCTGAACTAGCGAAAACCGTTGGAAGCAACTGAGGAATTCTGAAATGAGCGACATCGCGGATCGGGTAAAGAAGATCGTTATCGAGCATCTCGGCGTCGATGCCGACAAAGTTGCCATGGAGGCGAGCTTCATCGACGATCTGGGCGCCGACAGCCTCGACACCGTCGAGCTGGTCATGGCCTTCGAGGAAGAGTTCGGCGTGGAGATTCCGGACGATGCCGCCGAGACGATCCTGACCGTCGGCGACGCCGTGAAGTTCCTGGAAAAGAACGCCGGCTGATACAGTTTTCCGCATCGGGCGGGCTTCGTGTCCGCCCGACGCGCCAGATACAGGTTCATGATGAGGCGAGTAGTCGTTACCGGCCTTGGCATGGTCACGCCCTTGGCGTGCGGTGTCGAGGAGAGCTGGGCCAGAATTCTCGAGGGCAGGAGCGGGGCCTCCCGCATCAGCCATTTTGAGGTCGACGATCTCGCCTGTCAGATCGCTTGCCAGATCCCCCGCGGAGACGGGTCGGACGGAACCTTCAATCCGGACGACTGGATGGATCCGAAGGAACAGCGCAAGGTCGACGAGTTCATCATTTTCGGCATGGCGGCCGCAGAACAGGCGATCCGCGACAGCGGCTGGACCGCGAAGTCGGCGGAAGACCAGAATCGCGCCGGCGTCCTGATCGGCTCCGGCATTGGTGGCCTGCAGGGCATCGAGGCCACTGCCCATGTGCTGCGCGACAAGGGTCCGCGGCGCATCTCCCCCTTCTTCATTCCCGGCCGGCTGATCAATCTGGTCAGTGGCTATGTCTCCATCCGCCACGGCCTGAAGGGGCCGAACCACGCGGTGGTGACGGCCTGTTCGACCGGCGCCCATGCCATCGGCGACGCGGCGCGGCTGATCGCGCTGGACGATGCCGACATCATGGTGGCGGGCGGAGCAGAGTCGCCTGTCTGCCGTCTGTCGCTGGCGGGCTTTGCCGCCGCGCGGGCGCTGTCGACCGGCTTCAACGATCGCCCGGAAGCCGCCTCGCGGCCCTATGACAAGGATCGCGACGGTTTCGTCATGGGCGAGGGCGCCGGCATTGTCGTGCTCGAGGAATACGAGCATGCCAAGGCGCGCGGCGCGACGATCTATGGCGAGGTGGTCGGCTATGGTCTTTCGGGCGACGCCTATCACATCACCGCTCCGGCTGCCGATGGCGACGGCGCCTATCGCTGCATGCAGGCGGCGCTGAAGCGGGCCGGCCTTGCCGCGTCGGATATCGACTATATCAACGCCCATGGCACCTCGACGCCGCTCGGCGACGAGATCGAACTCGGCGCGATCCAGCGGCTGGCCGGCAACAACGCGGCGCGGCTGACCATGTCCTCGACCAAGTCGTCGACCGGCCATCTGCTGGGAGCCGCCGGCGCCATCGAGGCGATCTTCTCGCTGCTGTCGATCCGGGACGGCATCGTCCCGCCGACGATAAACCTCGACAATCCGTCCGTCGACACCGAGATCGACCTGGTCCCGAAGGTGGCCAAGCGGATGACCGTCGACACCGCGCTGTCGAACTCCTTCGGCTTCGGCGGCACCAACGCATCGCTGGTGTTCCGCAAGGTCGCTGCCTGACAGGAGCTTCCGCCGCCGGGCGGGAGCAGGATGTCTGTTCCGCCGGCGCAACTGGTCCGCACTTGCGCCGGGAAGCCCAGTCTTTCCCGGTTTGGCCATAATTTCGGGCCAAGTGGCGTGTCCATTGCCTCGATCAAAAGGACCGGACAGGACAGATGACCGAGACGCCAGGCCGAGAGCCCGATACCGCCTCCCGCGAGGAGGACGCGCCCTATCGCCCGAATCCCAAGAGCCCGCGCGAGGCGATCCAGCCCGAGCCGGCTCCGCCGCCGCCGCTGCGCTCGCGGCATGTCCGCAATCCGTTCGTCATCGTCATCAATGCCCTGCTGTCGCTGGCCCTCCTGGTGGTGATCGGCACGGGCGCATTGCTCTATTGGGGCAAGGCGGAGTTCGACTCGCCCGGACCGCTGACGGTCGAGAAGACCGTGATCATTCCCTCCGGCAGCGGCTTGCGGGTGATCGCCGACACGCTGGAGAACCAGGGTGTCATCGAGGATTCCAACGTGTTCTGGGCCGGTGTCCAGGCCTACAAGAACGCCGCCCGACTGAAGGCCGGCGAATATGCCTTCGCGCCGGGCGTCTCGATGCGTCAGGTGATGGAGGACCTTGTCGGCGGCAAGGCGGTCTACCACACGGTGACGGTGCCCGAGGGCTGGAGCAGCGCCCAGGTCGTCGCCCGGGTGCGTGAGCATCCGGTGCTGACCGGCCCGCTTGACGAGATCCCTGCGGAAGGTTCGCTGCTGCCGGAGACCTATACGTTCACGCGCGGCACGACGCGGGCCCAGATCATCCAGCAGATGAAGGACGCACAGGCGAAGGCGCTGGCCGACATCTGGGATCGGCGCACGGAAGGTCTGCCCGTCGAGACGCCGGAGGAGTTGGTGGTGCTGGCCTCCATCGTCGAGAAGGAGACGGCGCGGGCCGACGAGCGGCCGCGGGTCGCCGGCGTCTTCGTCAACCGTCTGCGCCAGCGCATGCGGCTGCAGTCCGATCCGACCATCCTCTATGGGATCTATGGCGGCGAGGCCTGGCTGCAGGATCGCTCCGCGATCACCCGCTCGCAGCTCGACACCCGAACCCCCTACAACACCTATCAGATCGACCGTCTGCCGCCGGGACCGATCGGCAATCCGGGGCGCGCGGCGATGGAGGCGGTGGCCAATCCCTCGCGCACCAAGGATCTTTACTTCGTGGCCGATGGCACGGGCGGACATGTCTTCGCCGAGACCTACGAGCAGCATCAGCGCAATGTCGCGCGCTGGCGCCAGGTGGAGCGCGAGCGCCGGGAGCGGGAAGCCCAGGACCAGCCCGCGAGCAGCGGCAGCGGCGGTTGATCTCGAGGATGGCGAGAGCCTCGGTTTTCCGGGTCGCTTGAGACAGGTGGTGACATGGCACGTCCGCTTTCCAGCATGACAGGTTTCGGGCGCGCCGAAGGTGCCTTTGGCGCGGCCCGCTGGACCTGGGAACTGCGCTCGGTCAACGGCAAGGGTCTCGACCTGCGCATGCGCCTGCCGAACGGGCTGGAGGAGCTGGAAGGCGTCTGCCGGGAAGCAGCCGGCCGCCATCTGACGCGCGGCAATGTCACCATCGGGCTGAGCTACCAGCGCAGTCAGGGCGAAGCGGTGCCGCAGATCAACGAGGCGGCGCTCAACGCGGTTCTCTCCGCGCTGGAGACCGTACGGCGACGGCTGCCGGACGCGGCCCCCGTCGCGCTTGACGGCATCCTGGCGCAGCGCGGCGTCATCGAATGGAAGGAACCGGAAGAGGTTCCGGCCGAGCGCGAGGCGATGCTGGCGGCGCTGAAGGCGTCGCTGGACAGCGCGCTCGAGGAGCTTATCCGCATGCGCCGCAGCGAGGGGGCGGCCATCGCCACCGTGCTGCGCGGCCAGCTTGCGACCATTGCCGAGCTGACCCGCCAGGCCGAGGCCGCGCCCTGCCGGGCGCCGGAGGCGATCCGCGCGCGGCTGGCGGCGCAGGTCGAGGCGCTTGTCGGCAGCAGCATGGCGCTCGATGCGGCACGGCTGCATCAGGAGGCGGCGCTGCTCGCCACCAAGGCGGACATTCGCGAGGAACTGGACCGGTTTGTCGCCCATGTCCAGGCGGCGATCGAACTGCTCGACGCCGGCGGGCCGGTCGGGCGGCGGCTCGACTTCCTGGCTCAGGAGTTCAATCGCGAGGCCAATACGCTGTGTTCCAAGTCGAACGGCACGGAGCTGACGGCGATCGGGCTGGAGCTGAAGACGGTCATCGACCAGATGCGCGAGCAGATTCAGAACCTGGAATGACGGGGACGGGGCGGGCATGACGACACGGAATGGCGGAACGGTGGTCACCTCCAGGGAGGCGGAGGCGCGTCGGCGCGGGCTGATGCTGGTGCTGTCCTCTCCCTCGGGGGCGGGCAAGTCGACCATCGCGCGCCAGCTTCTCGATCGCGAGAAAACCAGCCTCACGCTTTCGGTCTCGGTGACGACCCGGCCGCGCCGGTCGAGCGAGATCGAAGGGGTGCACTATCACTTCATCTCGCGCGAGCGTTTCGAACAGATGCGCGATCGCGGCGAACTGCTCGAATGGGCCGAGGTGCACGGCAATTATTACGGCACGCCGCGCGATCCGGTCGAGGAGGCGCTGGCGGGCGGGCGCGATGTGCTCTTCGACATCGACATCCAGGGCACGTTCCAGCTCTACGAGAAGATGCGCTCCGATGTGGTGTCGCTGTTCATCCTGCCGCCGTCCATCGCCGAGATGAAGTCGCGCCTGCACCGGCGGGCGGAGGATGCCGAGGATGTCATCCAGCGCCGCCTGAAGACGGCTGTGGGCGAGATGAAGCATTGGCAGGACTACGACTATGTGATCGTCAACGACGATCTGCAGACCGCCTTCGAGGGGGCCTTGTCGATCCTGCGCGCCGAACGCCTGCGGCGCGAACGCAGCCCCGCCATCGGCCCGTTCATCGAGGGCATGGTCGAGGATCTGAAGCGCGAGACAGGCGAGGCCTGAGCGTCTCGCTTATCCGTTCGCGAAAGCGTTGGCGAGTTTCACGAAATCGGCAATGTCCAGTTGCTCGGCGCGCTGGGTCGGCGCGATGCCGGCTGCGGCAATGCGCGCCTCCGCATCGGCGGCCAGCGGCTTGAGGCTCGCCCGCAGCATCTTGCGGCGCTGGCCGAAGGCGGCGGCCGTGAGGCGTTCGAGCGCGGTCAGATCGCAGTCGAGCGGCGCCTTCCGCGGGGTGAGGTGGACAATCGCCGAGGTCACCTTGGGCGGCGGCGTGAAGGCCTTGGGTCCGACCTCGAACGCCAGCGTCGCGTGGCAGCGCCAGCCGGCCAGCACGCCGAGGCGGCCATAGGCCTTGCTGGCGGGAGCGGCAACGATGCGCTCGGCCACCTCCTTCTGGAACATCAGCGTCAGCGACTGCCAGGCCGGCGGCCAGCGCGGGCTGGTGATCCAGTCGACGAGAAGCTGGGTGCCGACATTGTAGGGCAGGTTGGCGACGATCTTCAGCGGCCCGCCATCTGCGATGCGCTCCAGATCGATGGTGAGCGCATCCGCTTCCAGGATCTCCAGCCGGCCGGGATAGCGTTCGGCGATCTCCGCCAGCGCCGGCAGGCAGCGCGGGTCCTTCTCCACCGCCACGACGCGTCTGGCGCCGGCCACCAGCAGGGCGCGGGTGAGGCCGCCCGGCCCGGGGCCGACCTCCAGCACCGTGCAATCGCTCAGGTCGCCGGCGGTGCGGGCGACCTTAAGCGTCAGGTTGAGGTCGAGCAGGAAGTTCTGGCCGAGGGATTTGCGGGCCTGCAGGTCGTGGATGCGGATGACATCGCGCAGCGGCGGCAGGTCGTCGATCTGGCTCATTCGATCAGGCCCGGATCGGCGAGCACGGCGGCAAGCCGGACCGCAGCGGCGAAGCTGTCGGGCCGGGCGCTGCCGGTGCCGGCGATGCCGAGGGCGGTGCCGTGGTCGGGCGAGGTGCGCACGAAGGGGAGGCCGAGGGTGACGTTCACCGCCTCGTGGAAGGCGAGCGTCTTGGCCGGAATCAGCGCCTGGTCGTGATACATGGCCAGGGCGCAGTCATAGCTTGCACGGGCTTCGGCATGGAACATGGTGTCGGCGGGCAGGGGGCCGCGAACATCGATGCCCATGGCGCGCAAGCGCGCCACCGCCGGGGCGATGATCTCCTCGTCCTCGTAGCCGATCGTCCCGCCTTCGCCCGCATGCGGGTTGAGGCCGGCGACGGCAATGCGCGGCGCGTCGATGCGGAAACGCCGCACAAGGTCCCGGTGGACGATGCGCCCGACATCGACGATGAGGTCGCTGGTCAGCACCTTCGGCACGTTGTGCAGCGGGATGTGGACGGTGACCGGCACCACCAGCAGGTCGGGACCGGCCAGCAGCATCACCGGGGTCGCGTCCTGCGCTCCCGCGCGCCGCGCCAACTCGCCGAGATACTCGGTGTGTCCCGGATGGGTGAAGCCGGCGTCGTAGAGCGCTTTCTTGTTGATCGGGTTGGTGACGAGGCCCGCCGCGCGCCCCTGCTGCGTGTCGGCGACGGCGCGGTCGATCGAGGCGATCACGGCGGCGGCGTTGGCTGGATCGGCAACCCCCGGACGATCCGGTATCTCGTGGCCGATCGGCACGACGGGCAGGCGCTCGCTCCAGGCTTCCAGCGCCTCCTCCGGCGTGACCTCGGCAATGGCCACATCCAGCCCGAGACGGATCGCACGGGCGGTGAGGAAGGCCGGATCGGCCAGGATGTAGAAGGGAGGAAGCTCGCGCTGGACGCGGCTCATCCAGGCGGCGAGGGCGACATCGGGACCGATGCCGCCCGGATCTCCGAGGGTGACGGCCAGAGGGCGGAGGCTGGTGCGCATGCCGGGCGGCTCAGCGATAGTCGATGATGGCGCGACCGCGCAATTCGCGCAGGTAACGCCGAGAGAGCTGTTCGCCTTCCTTGTTGCGCAATTCGTCCTCGATCTCCATGCGCGCCGCCGCATTGCTGGCGATTTCGCGCTTGTCGCAGACGGCGAAGACCTCGAACCCTTTCGACGTGTCCTCGGGTGCGGTCACCTTGCCGACGGCGGTCTTGTCCAACTGCGTCTTGACGGTGGGCGGCAGCTCGGTCTCCAGGCGGGTCACCATCGGCATCACCACCACCTCGCGGAACTCGCTGGCGAGCGCCTGGGCCTCGTTGCAGGACGAGAAGCGCGAGCGGAACGTGTCGACATCGCGGCGGCGCTGGCTCTTGTTGGCGGCGGACGTCTTGGCGGGGACCACGAAGACGATCGGCTGGATGCGATATTCCATGCTGGTGTCGCTGCTCTTGTCCTCCTGCTTGCGCAGGGCGGCGATCACGTCGGATTCGGAAATGCGCACCTCTGCCTGGAAACGGGCGCGCAGGAGCTGCGTCCAGGCGATCTCTGCCTGGATGCGGCGGCGCATTGTGTCGGCCTTGATGCCCGACTGCCCAAGCGCCTGTGTCAGTTGCGACGGCGTCAGCTTCACGCGGGTGGCAAGCGTCGCATAGGCGTCGTCAACGTCGGCCTTGCTGATCCGGATGCCGGCGCGTTCGGCCGCGTCCATTTTCAGGACCTCGTCGATCAGCTCCTCGGTGGCCTGCTTGGCGCCGCCGCGGCTGCCGGTCAGGCGCAGGAGCTGGGCCCGCTGATTGATGTCATAGGTGGTGATCGGCTTGTTGTTGACGATCACCTTGATGGCGGTCTGCGCGGAAAGCGGTCCGCCGGAAACGGTGGCGGCGATCAGAAGCGCCAGGCCCGCGAGCATCCAGCGTTTTGCAGTCATTCATTCCCCCTGTCGTCGCGTCGAGTATCGCCGCGTCCAGTGTCATCTCGTCCCGTCGCCTATGCTGGCGGTCTTCCGCCTGTCCCGCACGGCCTTGCGGACGTGGCGAGGTTTGCGTGGCGATGGCGAGGGGCGCGTGCACCTGCCCCTGGCCCGGACGGCTTCACAGTTCGTCCAGCCGGACTGCTGTGACACCAGAAAACGGCCAAAATCCGTCGATGCGACAGCATTCCGTAAGTGCCAGCGGTCCGCATTCCAGAATATGCATCCCGGAGTTGCGGGTCCGGGAGCAAGTGCCGGAAGCAAAGGGGCCACCAGTGAACCCATGTTTCCAGTAAGGCTTGTCAACTCGACATCTGAACTGGCGCTCGCGGCCGGCCGGGGACAAACGTCAAATGCGCCCTACTAGTTGCTTCCGGTGGTCGAGAACTGAGTATCGCCGAGCGTGCGCAGCCCAAAGCGGAAATAGAGCAACGTATCCGTCGTCTGGCCGTTGTTGCGGCTGCGGTCCTGCGAATAAGCGAAGGAGAGCGAGAAGCCCTCGTCGTCATAGCCGATGCCGAAGCTGTCGCGCACCAT
This sequence comes from Stappia sp. TSB10GB4, assembly GCF_900185745.1. Taxonomy (NCBI): domain Bacteria; kingdom Pseudomonadati; phylum Pseudomonadota; class Alphaproteobacteria; order Hyphomicrobiales; family Stappiaceae; genus Stappia; species Stappia sp. TSB10GB4. The sequence continues at coordinate 30,153 of NZ_FYAV01000042.1, forward strand.
GTTCCGCCGCTCCAGATCGTAGCGGATCGAGCCGAACACGCGCCAGTTTTCCTGGAGCCGCAGGCTGGCCGAGCCGATGATCTCCTCGCGCGGAGTAGTGATGCCGAGGTTGGGCTGAGCCGAAAGATAGGCATAGGCGAGGTTGCCGGTGACGGGACCGTAGATGCCCGTTGCCTCGACCTGGCCGCGACGCACCGAGAAACTCTTGTGGTCGAAGCGGGCCTGCGCGCCGAGACGGAAGCCGTGTCGGGTGTCGAAATATAGGCTGCCGACATAGTCGCTGTAATTGGTGGCAAGACCTGAACTGGTGGTCGCACCGAGAATATCGGCCTGCTTGAACGAGTTCGTGCCGGCCAGATGGAAGGAGCGGCCGAACAGAGCGCTGATATTGTAGCCCTGGTCGAGGTTCAGGCTGTATTTCAGGCCGACATTGGCGCGGGTGCCGCCTTCGCTGCGGTCGAAGCCGGAGAACTTGTCGTATTCGAACAGGGTCGTGGAATCGAAGACGATGCTCTGCGCGTCCTCGTTGGGCAACTCGCCGATGCGCGTCTCGCCGGGGCGCACGATCACCTGGGCCACCGGCTCGAAGATCTGGTGGCCGCCCTGGAAGGTGCCGATGAACGGGAAGCGGTAATCGATGCCGACGGCGGGCATGACACGGCCGACGAAGCTCTCGTCGGTCATCGCCGCGACGTTCTTGTCCTGCGAGGCGAGGAAATAGAGGTCGCCCTTCACATAGGCGAAAGGCGTGAACACCTGGCCGAAGGAATCAATCAGGGTCGAGCGCCATTCGGTCTCGAGGCTGGCGCGGGTGAAGGTGCCCTCGACGCCGCGGAAGCGGGTGACGCCGCCGATGTTGATGGCGTCGGTCTGGTCGCGCGTCAGGCTGGTGAGATTGCCGGTCATCGACAGTTCGCCGCCGGCGATCGGGTTCTCGAAGATGTAGTTCCAGTCGAGCACCGGATGAACGAAGGGCTGCTTGTCCTGCAGGCGACTGCCGACGGGCAGGAAGCCCGGCGCGTTGAAGCCCGGCAGCGCGGCATAATCCTCCTGCGAGATGCGGAAGGCATAGGCGCGCAGATCGAAACGGTTCCGCTCGGTCTGGCCGGTCAGATAGAGCTTCGACACATCGCTGGCATTGCCGAGCGAGGCGAATTTGTAGTCGCGCAGGAACGAGCGGTCGGTGCGCCAGGACAGGTCCCAGCCCCATTTCCAGCGCTCGTTGATGTCGAACTCGCCCTCCGAGGCGATCACGCCGCGGAAACGGCGATCGCCGCTGGTCGTGACGTATTCGCCGGGCTGCGCCTGGAAGATGCCGGCGCCGTGGATCGAATAGGCGCCGTCGATCAGCTTCTGGCGCCAGTCGAACTGACCGAGCACGCCCTGCTTGGTCAGCGGTGTGGCGGAGAGCAGCAGGTCGCGGGACTGGTCGATGGCGAAGTAATAGGGAATCCGCATGCCGGCCCCGACCCGGCTGCCATAGACGAAGGAGGGGATCAGCAGGCCCGACTTGCGCTTCACGCTGGGGTCGGGCAGTGACAGATAGGGCAGGTAGACGAGAGACTTGCCGAAGAACTCGAAGGAGGCCTTCTCGAACTCGATCGTCTGTTCCTGCTGGTCGTGGACGATGGTCTGCGCCCGGATGCGCCACAGAGGCGGCTTTTCCGGCGGATTCTGGTCGCTGGTGTAGACCGTGTAGAGACCGTTGTCGAAGGTGGTGCGGTTGCCGTCCTCGCGCCGCGCGCCATCGGCCAGAAAGCGGGTCCGCTCCAGCGTGTCGAGCTGCAGCGCGCTGGCGAAGCCGTCGCGCAGGTCCTCGGACAGGTCCATGGACGCGGCCCGCAGGACATTGCCGGTCGGCTCCGTCAGGCGGACATTGCCGCTGGCGCGCAGGCGGTTGTTGCGGCGGTCGAAATCGACGCGCTCGGCCTCCACCGTGTTGCCGCCATAATAGATCTGCACATTGCCGACGGCCGAGATGATGTCCCGGTCGAAGTCGTAGCGCAGCTCATCCGCCTCAAGCAGCAGCGGCTCGGCCGGATCGACCTGCGCGCCGAGCGAATCGAAGGCGCTGCTCTGGGCAAGGGCGGGACGCGGCGGCAGCGTGACGGCGAGGCCGAGGGCCAGTGCCAGCGCCGTACCCGACAGCAGCGTGCCGGCAAGCATCGAGGCGCGCAACGAGCGCGCACGCGGGGATGCGCCCGCCCGGCCGGCGCGGCGCGGGCAGATCTGCCGATCGGTCATGCTTGCAGGAACGGCCAAGACCATCAGCCGTCCTCCAGGTGCAGGAGGATCGTGATCCCCATCAAGACTCCAAACACTCCAGGTGCCCACGCGGCAATGACCGGAGGCACGATTCCCGCGCCACCCAGGTCCTTGCCGAGCTCCGACAGAACGTAAAGCACGAACCCGGCGAGGATTCCACCCAGAATCAGGCGGCCGATACCGCCCATTCTGGAAACCCTGAGGGAAACGCAGGCCGCGATCAGCACCATTGCGGCCAAAAGTGCGGGTCTTGCCAGAAGTGTCTGATATTGAAGCGAATACCGATATGCGGGCAATCCTGCGCGCTGTGACAATTCGATCACACGCGGAAGGTCCCAGAAACCGATGGATTCGGGTGCCGCGATGCTCTCGCGGACCTCTGTCGGCGTCAGGTAGGTGGAGACCGCGTAGCTCTCATGGGTGCTCGGATCGCTGCCGGTCGTATAGACCGTCGCGTCCGCCAGGCGCCATGTCCGGTCTCCCAGCGTCGCCTCCGCCGCCTCGATGCGCTCCTGGAACCGGCCCTTCCGATCGAAGGTGAACAGGGTCACCCCCAGCAGCCGCTCTCCGGAGTTGAGGATCTGCTTGGCGTGCAGAACGGATTCGCCTTCGGAGCCGTCCTGCCGCAGCCAGATGTCGCCGGTCGTCTGCAGCAGGAAGTTCTGCTCGCGGCCGAAGATGCCGGAGGCGAGTTCGTCCGACTGGGTGCGCAGGGTGACGGCCAGCGGGTTGTAGACGAGCACCGCACTGATGCCGATCAGCAGGCCGACGACAAGGGCAGGGGCCGTGAACTGCCAGACGGAGACACCGGCGGCGCGGGCGACGACCAGTTCCAGCTTGCGGCTGAGCCCGAGAAAGGCGGCGATCGCGCCGAACAGGACGGTGAAGGGCAGCACCTGTTCCATCAGTTGCGGAACGCGCAGCAGAGAGATGGCGCCGATCCGCAGCAACCCGGCGCCCTCATGGTCGCCCGCCCGGCGCAGCAGTTCCAGCGCGTCGAAGATGAAGATCAGCACCGCGGCCAGCAGGAACAGCCCGAGAATCGCGCTGACGAAGCGCAGGGCAAAATAGACCGCGAGCGTGTGGCCGGAGCGCAGGGACGACAGCATCAGGCGGCGCCCCCCTGCTGCTGGCCCTGAAGCCGGGCGACCAGGGCCTCGATCCGCTCGCCGATGCGCTCGGCGAGGCTGCCGATCGCCGCCATCCAGCGAGGCTTGCGACCCATCGCGACCATCCAGCCGACCAGGACAATGGCACCGAGCGGCAGGAGATAGAGGGCGAAACGGGCCGCCGGCATGCTGGGAACGAGAGTCAGGATGCCGAAACCGCCGGTGCGCAGGAGGATTGCCGACACCAGCGCGGCCAGCGTTGCGGCGTGGCGGTTCTGACGGGTGGTCTTGGGCTCGCCGGCGAACAGGAAGATGATGAGCGCAAAGGCGAGCGGATAGAGCGGCTGGCTCAACCGGTCGTGCAGTTCGGCGATCAGCCGGGTGCGGTTCTCGGCCGCGTAGACGTCTTCAGGGTCCGGCGACAGCAGGTCGAGGGTGGAGCGTTCGCTCGCCTTGTAGGTGGAGACGGTGCTTGTCGGCACCATGCTCGACAGGTCGAAGGCATAGGACTGGAAGCGGACGATCGAGATGCTGCCGTTGCCGCGATTGCGCCGCTGGATCGTGCCGTCCTGCATCACCAGCAGCGTGCGGTCGGCGGCTTCGACGATTCGCCCGCGCGCGGCTTCATACGTGAAGACCGTGTCCTCGGCCCGCTCGTCATGCATCAGGAGGCCTTCCAACTGGCCGTCGCCGCCGCGGTTGCGGATATGGAAGGTGAGGCCGTCCTCGATGCCGATGAAGCGGCCCGGCCGGACGATGTTGGCGACAAGGTCGACGCGCACCTGGGTGATCTCGTCGCGCAGGGCGGCAAGGCCGGCGGGAGCCAGCAGCAGCGACAACGAGGCGCTGAACAGGCTGATCACGGTGGCGAACACCAGAATCGGGCGCAGCAGAACCGCGCGCGAGGCGCCGGACGCGTTGATGACGATCAGTTCGCTGTCGTTGGACAGGGTGTTGAGCACCACCAGCATGGCGATCAGCAGCGCGAACGGCGCCATCGCCTGCACCAGGAAGGGCATGGCCAGCATGGTCATGCCGATGAACTGGACGATGGTCTGGCCCTTGGCGGTGACGAGGTCGAGCTGGCGCAGCGCCTGCGTCGCCCAGACGACGCCGGCCAGTGCCGCCAGCGTCACCAGGAAGACGGCTGAGAGCCGCCGGAAAACATACCGCTCGAACGTTGTCATCAGGTCCGCGTCACGTAAGCCCCTGGGGGCTTCTGCCACAAAGTCGTCGGCCGCTACAGAGGCGTTGGTGTTGGGGCGGCAGCCGCGGCCCGCGTCATCGTGCGGCCGGCCGGGCGCCGGTCCGCATCCGATTAGGCGGCAGTTTAGGTAAATACTCCGAGAAGAAAAAGGGTTAACCGGAGATTACCTGGTGACGGTGCCGGGCAAGGACGCTTGCCGAGCGGAGAAACAGGTCCCATTCTAGGCGCATTCCGCGATTTCCGGCGGCCCGGATATCCATCATCCCGCCAGACATGAGGTTTCCCCTTGCTCCCCAAGATCTCTTTCGCAAAGTCCGCCGCGCCGCAAAAGGGCGTGGCCGTCCTCCTCGCCGACGACACGCTGGCGACCGGCGCCAGCGCGGCCGGCCTCGGCGAGGGGCTGCAGGACCTCATCCGGCGCGCGGCGGAGGCCGCCGGCTTTTCCGGCAAGTCGAAGACGGTGCTGGACCTGCTCGCTCCGGCCGGCCTCGGCGTCGATCGGTTGCTGGTCGTCGGCCTCGGCAAGGCTGATGCGGTCTCCGGGCTCGGCGACACCGATTGGGCGGCGCTCGGCGGCACCGTGATGGGCAAGCTCGGCAAGGCGAAGGTGGCCGAGGTGCTGCTGGAGGTGCCGGCCGGCACCGTTGCGGCCGAGCACGCCGCCGCCTTTGCGATGGGCATGAAACTGCGCGCCTATGTCTTCGACCGCTACAAGAGCAAGAAGGGCGACGACGAGGAGGCGAGCGGTTCGGTCAAGGTGTCGCTGCTGGTGGACGATGCCAAGGCGGCGAAGAAGGCCTGGGCGGATGCGGATGCGGTGAGCGAGGGCACGCTGCTTGCCCGCGACCTGGTCAATGAGCCGGCCAACGTGCTGACAACGGTCGAGTTCGCCCGGCGCGCCAGCGAGCTTTCCAAGCTCGGCGTCGAGATCGAGATCCTCGACGAGAAGGCGATGAAGAAGCTCAAGATGCACGCGCTGCTCGGCGTGGCGCAGGGCTCCGAAAGCCCGCCGCGCCTGGTGATCATGCGCTGGAACGGCGGCAAGAAGGACGCGGCTCCGCTCGCCTTCATCGGCAAGGGCGTCGTCTTCGACACCGGCGGCATCTCGATCAAACCGGCCGCCTCGATGGAGGACATGAAGGGCGATATGGGCGGCGCCGCCGCCGTCACCGGCCTGATGCACGCGCTGGCCGCCCGCAAGGCCAAGGTCAATGCCATCGGCGTCATTGGCCTCGTCGAGAACATGCCGGACGGCAAGGCGCAGCGGCCGGGCGATATCGTCACGGCGATGTCGGGGGCGACCATCGAGATCATCAACACCGATGCGGAAGGCCGCCTCGTGCTGGCCGACGCGCTCTGGTACACGCAGGACCGGTTCAAGCCGGCCTTCATGATCAATCTGGCGACGCTCACCGGCGCGATCATCATCGCGCTCGGCAACCATCACGCCGGCATCTTCTCCAACAACGACGAACTGGCCGCGCGGCTGACCGAGGCCGGGCTCGCCACCGACGAGAAGGTCTGGCGCCTGCCGCTGTCGAAGGATTACGACAAGCTCATCGACACGCCGAACGCGGACATGAAGAACACCGGCGGCCGCTCCGCCGGCTCGATCACCGCCGCGCAGTTCCTGCAGCGCTTCGTCAACGACGTGCCGTGGGTGCATATCGACGTCGCCGGCACCGCCATGGGCAGCCCGAAGACCGATCTCAGCAAGGGCTGGGCCTCCGGCTTCGGCGTGCGGCTGCTCGATCGTCTGGTCCGCGACCACTACGAAGGCTAAGGTCGCTGCCCGGGACCGCGGGAGAAGCCTTCCGTGGTCCCAGGCCCCGCCGCAGGTGCTGCAAGAGGATCCGCGGGGGCCGCAGTGGCGGACACAAAAAACCCGCCTTGCGGCGGGCTTTGTCGACCGGCAGAAGCAGGTCGGATGTCAGCAGGTCTTGTAGGCTTCGCAGTCACTGGCAGTCGGCTCGACAACCACCGTCCCCATCGCCGTGGTCACGCCCGCCAATCCGAGCACGAGACCGAAAAACAAAGCAATCCGCACAGCCATCGAATGTCTCCCGTTGCCCCGGCTCCGTTACGGCTCTACCGTCCCGCCTGTCGCTTCCATGAGACCCAACCTAAACTCGGTCCTGCCGGTTCCACTGTGATGGCGACCACAGGACGGACGGGTCGGAGGCGCACACGGCGACGGCCGAATCGACCGGGTCCGGCCCGCTCGTCACTCTGCCGGGCCGAAGTTGGGAAACCGTTAATCGTGAATCACTGGCAAATCAAAGCCCGTTTCTCGTCCCACGGCACTTCGCGCCGGGGCTGTTGCATGGGTGCCGCAGTGCACACATGGGGGGCCGCGTGAGCGAAGTCCTATTCTATCATCTGACCCGCAGGCCGCTCGAAGAGGTGCTGCCGGGGCTTCTGGAAACCTGCCTGACCCGCGGCTGGCGTTGTGTCGTCCAGACCGGCTCGCGGGAGCGCTGCGAGGCGCTCGATTCGTGGCTGTGGACCTATCGCGACGACGCGTTCCTGCCGCATGGGACGTCCGCCGACGGCCATGCCGCAGCGCAGCCGATCTATCTGACGGACGGTGAGGAGAACCCGAACGGCGCGGTGGTGCGCTTCCTCGTCGACCGGGCGAGCCCGCCGGACCTCACGCCCTATCAGCGCGGGGTCTTCCTGTTCGACGGGCAGGACCCGGAGGCGGTCGCCGACGCCCGCCGGCACTGGAAGGCGATGAAGGACGCCGGCCACGACATCACCTACTGGCAGCAGAATGAGGCCGGCCGATGGGAGAAGAAGGCATGAGCGGGGAAGGTCCGAACAAGGCGGGCTTCATGGCCCGGCGCGATGCCGCGCGCGAGCGGCTCGACGGGCTGTTCGGTGCCAAGGGCGGCAAGCGGGAGGATCGCTCCGCCTGGTTCGATGCGGTCTACGAGACCGCCGGCGGCGATGCGGCGGCCGTACCCTGGGCGGACCTTGCTCCCAAGGCGGAACTGGTCGACTGGCTGGAGACGCATCCGGGCGAGGGGCTGCTCGCCGTCGACGTCGGATGTGGGCTTGGCGACAATGCCGAGGCGCTGGCGCAGGCCGGCTACCGCACCACCGGTTTCGATCTGTCGCCGAAGGCGGTCGGGTGGGCGCGGCAGCGCTTCCCGGACAGTGCCGTCGACTACCGCGCCGCCGATCTTTTCGACCTGCCGGCGGACTGGATCGGCCGTTTCGATCTGGTGCACGAGTGCTACACGCTGCAGGCGCTTTCGGGCGAGTTGCGCGTGCGCGCCTTCACCGCCGTCGCCTCTCTCCTTGCTCCCGGCGGCCGGCTGCTGCTGCTGACGCGGACAGCACCAGAGGCAAGCACGCCCGATGGGCCGCCCTGGCCGTTGGCGCTTTCCGAACTGGAGCGCTTCTCGTCGCTCGGACTGGAGCATATCGACCGCCATGCTTACGATATCCGCAAGGGTGAGCGCGTCATTCCGCATGTCCGCGACGTTTGGCGGCGGGTGGGATAAGTCTTTTTCTCCCGGCGCCCAGCCGGCGCTGGCGAGCCTGCCGAATCGCACTAGGTATTAGTGTCAGGGCTTTATGTTTTGCCGTCCGGCCTCAAGATCCTGCATCTATCTAGCTGTTGATGACGGCTGAGACGACGGCGCCAGATGGATCAAGATGATGGGGCAGGGCGAGGCTCGGAACGCTGTTAAGCCACGCAGGGTTCTGCATCCGCTCGTCACGCGTGGTCAGATCTGGTCGATAGCTGCCGCGACCGGTCTCTTCTTCGCCGTTGCGCTGGGGCTCGTGCTCATCGTGTCCCATGTTGTCCTGTCGATGCGCCAGACCACCAACGACATAGACGATCAGCGCGCCATCGCTGCGGCGAGCGCCGCGGTCGCGGCGTTGGAGCGGCGCCTGTCGTTGATTGCGCTCGACAATGCGGAGTGGGACGAGGCGTATGACGCGGTCCTTTCCGAGCGCGGTCATGACTGGATCCGCGAGAACTGGGGAGGGCCGAGTACCGATTATCCTGTTTATGATGGGGTGGTCGTATTCGGCAGAGATCTGTCGATGATGTCCGCCTACCTCAAGGGAGCGGCCTTCGCCCCGCCAGGTGGTGCGGATCGGACGATGGTGGAGTACGCGATCAGCGCGCAGCGCTCGGACGCGGCCGTTGCCGGTCTGATGCGCGTCGGCGACGAGATCGCCGCGGCAGCCGCGATGACCATACGCCCGTTCTCGGCGCCAGCTCCCGAGGGACCCGGGCCGGTCCTCATCCTGTTCAAGCTCGTCGATGCGTCGATCCTCTCGATCATGTCCAACGACTATCAGATCGCCGGTCTGACCCTTGGAGAGGAGAGGGCGCCGGACAGTCTCAACCTTGCCCTTGAGGATGGCTCCGGGCAGGTGCTTGGCTATCTCTCATGGCCCAGCCGTAAGCCCGGCGATCAGGCGTTCGACGATCACCGCTCGCTCCTTGCGCTGGCCGGCGCGACGCTGGTCGTATTCCTGGCGATGGTGCTGGCGGCCGGTTTGCTGGAATCGTTGCGCCTGCGGCGGATTGCAACCGCGGCCGAATACGAGGCGAAGCGCGACAGGCTCACCGGCACGCTCAATCGCAGCGGATTTCTGGACATGCTGGATACGCTGGCGGCGCAAGCTTCGCCGACCCGGCCGCTGTCCCTTCACATGCTGGATCTCGACGGCTTCAAACAGGTCAACGACACCTGGGGGCACGCCGTCGGGGACATGCTGATCGCGGCCGTGGCAGTCAGGCTTGCCGGGTTCGGGGGACACTTCGTCGCCGCCGGCAGGCTGGGTGGCGACGAGTTCGCGCTGGCCCAGACGCAGATGCCCGTACAGGTACCGAAACGCAAACCGGCCCAGGCTTTGACAGAGACAGACGCAGAGACGCAGCCGATGTCTCCGGAGATGCTGGCACAACGGGTGGTCGATGCCTTCGCCCGTCCCTTCACCGTCGGTAGCCGCGAGTTGCGCGTCACCGCCAGCATGGGGCATGCCTCGATCACCGAACCGATCGATCCGGCCGAGTTGATGCGTCGTGCGGATGTGGCGATGTACCGGGCCAAGGCCGAGGGCAAGTTCCGGGCGCTGGAATATCATCCGCAGATGGAGCAGGTTTGCTGAGCCCTGTCGAGGGGAGCCGGTGTCACCCCAGCCGCGACAGCAGCGCCCGCAACTCTCCCAGATGCGCCACCTGGTGAAAGCGGTCGCTGCCGGCCGGGATGTCGGCGTGTTCCAGCGCCCAGGTGATCTCGTAAGGCACATGGACGCCGTGGCTGCCGGCATCGAGTGCCGGCACGATGTCCGACTTCAGCGAATTGCCGACCATCATCGCGCGCCCGGCGCCGTCGCCGTGGCGGGAAAACAGCGTGCGATAGGTGTCGACGGTCTTTTCCGGCACGATCTCGACCGCATGGAAATGCTCAGCCAGTCCGGATTCCGCGATCTTGCGCTCCTGGTCGAAGAGATCACCCTTGGTGATCAGGACGAGGCGGAAATTGCCGGACAGGGCGGCCAGCGTCTCCTCGACATGCGGGAGCGGTTCCACCGGGTGGGAGAGGATGTCGCGGCCGGCCTCGAGAATCTGTCCGATCACCGAGGCGGGTGCCTTGCCTTCGGTCACCTCGATGGCGGTCTCGATCATCGACAGGGTGAAACCCTTCACGCCATAGCCGTAAAGACGCAGGTTGCGGCGCTCCGCCGCCAGCAGGCGCTCTGTCAGGTTCTCCGGATCGCTGTAGTCGGCAAGCAGGCCGGTGAAGCGCTCTTCCGTCAGGCGGAAATTCCGCTCGTTGTGCCAGAGCGTGTCGTCGGCATCGAAGCCGATGGTCGTCAGCGTCGCCATGATCGTTCCTCGCGCAGCCCTCAGCCGTCTTCCAGTTCGGTCGACAGTTCCAGCCACTGCTCCTCCGTGCGGGTCAGCTTCTTCTCCAGATAGGCCCGCTCCTTGGCGAACTTCGTCGCCCGTTCCGCATCCTTGCGGAAGAAGTCGGGATCGGCCAGCGCCTCGTCGAGCTTGCCGATCTTTTCCTGCAGACGGGCCATTTCCTTTTCCGCCGCCTGGATCTCCTTGCGCAGCGGGGCCTGGCGGGCGCGCCGCTCGGCCGCCGAACGGCGCTTGTCCTGGGCCTTGCGTTCGTCCTCGGTCTCGGCGGGGGCAGCGCTCTTTGCCGCGTCGCGCCCGTTGCCGCGCTCGGCCTTGTCCTTCTGCAGGATGAGGCGGCGATAGTCCTCCATGTCGCCGTCGAAGCTGCGCACGCCGCCGTCGGCGACAAGCCACAGCCGGTCGGCACAGGCCTCCACCAGGTGGCGGTCGTGCGAGATCAGGATCACCGCCCCGTCGAACGCGTTGACCGCCTGGATCAGCGCCTCGCGGCTCTCGATGTCGAGGTGATTGGTTGGCTCGTCGAGGATCAGGAGATGTGGCCCCTCGAACGTCGCCAGGCCGAGCAGCAGGCGCGCCTTCTCGCCGCCCGACAGGTCGCGCGCCGGCGTCTCCATGCGGCTGGTCGGCAGGCCGAAGCGGGCAACGCGGGCGCGCACCTTGGCCTCCGGCGCGTCCGGCATCAGTCGGCGGACATGGGCGACGGGACTGTCGGCGGGCACCAGTTCGTCGAGCTGGTGCTGTGCGAAGAAGGCGACCTTCAGCTTGGTGGCACGGGTGATCTCGCCGGACTGCCGCTCCAGCCGGCCGGCGATCAGCTTGGCGAAGGTCGACTTGCCGTTGCCGTTGGAGCCGAGCAGGGCGATGCGGTCGTCATTGTCGATGTTGAGCGACAGGCGCGACAGGATGGTCGTGTCGCCATAGCCGACGGCGACATTCTCCAGCCGGATGATCGGCGGGGCGAGCCGGCCGTCCGGATCGGGGAAGGAGATCGGCAGCGCGTCCGTCTCCACCACCGCGGCGATCGGCTCCATCTTCTCCAACATCTTCAGCCGCGACTGCGCCTGGCGAGCCTTGGTCGCCTTGGCGCGGAAGCGGTCGACGAAGGCCTGCATGTGCTTGCGCTGGGCTTCCTGCTTCTCGCGGTTCTTCTCCTGCAGCAGCAGCGACTCGCGCCGCTGCCGGTCGAAGCTGTCATAGCCGCCGCGATAGAAGGTCAGCTTCAACTGGTCGAGATGGACGATGGAATCGACCGCCTTGTTGAGCAGGTCGCGGTCGTGACTGATCAGCAGCACCTGGTGCGGGTAGCGGGCGATGTAGCTTTCCAGCCAGAGCGTGCCTTCCAGGTCGAGATAGTTGGTCGGCTCGTCGAGCAGCAGCAGGTCCGGCTCGGAGAACAGCACGGCCGCCAGTGCGACGCGCATGCGCCAGCCACCGGAAAATGAGGAGCAGGGGCGCGCCTGCGCCTCCGCATCGAATCCGAGGCCGGCAAGGATGCGGGCCGCACGCGCTTCCGCCGTGTGGGCGTCGATATCGGCAAGGCGGGTGTGGATCTCGGCGATGCGCAGCGGGTCCGTAGCCGTCTCGGCTTCCTGCAGCAGGCGCGCGCGCTCGGTGTCGGCGGCCAGCACCACCTCGACCAGCGTCTGCTCCGTGCCTGGCGCCTCCTGCGCCACCTGGCCGATGCGCAGGCCCTTGGGCACGCGGATCTCGCCGCTTTCGGGCGCGGCCTCGCCGGTGATCAGGCGGAACAGGGTGGACTTGCCGGCGCCGTTGCGGCCGATGAAGCCGGTCTTGGCGCCCGAGGGCAGCAAGACGCTCGCCCGCTCCAGCAGCGTGCGTCCGGCAATCCTGTAGGTGAGGTCGGTGATCTGCAGCATGGGCGGATCAATGGCCGGAAATGCCTGCCTGCGCAAGGGGGAGGAGAGGGCGAGGGCAGGTCGGCGAAAGGCCGATTGCAAGCCGGCGCGAACGCGGCCTAGCATGGACGGCAACCTGTTCCAGAAGAGGGGAAACAGACATGTGCGTTCCAGGATGCCAGGAAGTCGTTGCCCGCCGGCTGAGCCGCCGCGGATTGCTGAAGGGGCTCGTCGGCACGACGGCGGGCGCCGCGGCGTTCGCGGCCTTTCCGCCGCCGCGTCCCGCCCTTGCCTCGGACATCTCGTTCGGCCGGGTCGTCGACCTCACTCATGCGCTTGGCGAGGATTTCCCGACCTTCTTCGGCAAGCCGCAGTTGCGCATGGAGAGAACGGCCGAGTTCTCCAAGGACGGCTTCAACATGTACCAGTGGCATCTCGACGAGCACACCGGTACCCATCTCGATGCGCCGCTGCATTTCTCCGCCGACGGGGTGGGGGCGGACGAGATCCCGACCGACCAGTTGGTCGTGCCGCTCGTGGTGGTGGACATTCGCGAGAAGGCGGAGGCCAATCCCGACTACCAGCTCTCTATCGGCGACCTGCGGGCCTTCGAGACAGCGCATGGCGATCTTCCGGCCGGCGGCTGCGTCGCCATGAACTCGGGCTGGGCGCAGCATGTGGCGAGCGAGCGCTACCGCAATGCCGATACCGATGGCGGCATGCACTTTCCTGGCTTCTCCAAGGAGGCTTGCCTCTACATGATGGACAAGGGCGTGGTCGGCATGGCGGTCGACACGCTGTCGCTGGACCACGGCGCGTCCAAGACCTTCGATGTGCACTACACCTGGCTGCCGTCCGGCCGCTGGGGGCTGGAATGCCTTGCCGGTCTCGACGAGGTGCCGGCCACCGGCGCAACGCTGGTTCTGGGAGCCCCGAAGATCAAGGGCGCGACCGGCGGGCCGAGCCGGGTCTTCGCGCTGGTGTGATCTGGTCCTTGCGGGCCGCGAAACGAAAAACCCCCGGCGGATGACCGCCGGGGGCTTCGAGAGCCGGTGATCGCGTGGCCGTAGCCTTGCGGATCAGACCGAGTAGTACATGTCGTACTCGACCGGATGCGGCGTCATCTCGTACCGCATGTTCTCTTCCATCTTCAGGTCGATATAGGCGTCGATCTGGTCGTCGTCCATGACGCCACCGGCCTTCAGGAACTCGCGGTCGGCGTCGAGCGACTCCAGAGCCTCGCGGAGCGAACCGCAGACGGTCGGGATTTCCTTCAGCTCCTCCGGCGGCAGGTCGTAGAGGTTCTTGTCCATCGCGTCGCCCGGATGGATCTTGTTCTTGATGCCGTCGAGGCCGGCCATTAGCATCGACGCGAAGGCGAGATACGGGTTGGCCGAGGGATCCGGGAAGCGGACCTCGATGCGCTTTGCCTTCGGGGAGGAGGTGAAGGGGATGCGGCAGGAGGCCGAGCGGTTGCGCGAGGAATAGGCCAGCAGCACCGGCGCCTCGTAGCCCGGGACCAGACGCTTGTAGGAGTTGGTCGACGGGTTGGTGAAGGCGTTCAGGGCCTTGGCGTGCTTGAGGATGCCGCCGATGTAGTAGAGGCAGGTCTCGGACAGATCCGCATACTGGTTGCCGGCGAAGACGGGCTTGCCATCCTTCCAGATCGACTGGTGCACGTGCATGCCGGTGCCGTTGTCGCCGAAGATCGGCTTGGGCATGAAGGTCGCGGTCTTGCCATAGGCATGGGCGACCTGATGCACGACGTACTTGTAGATCTGCATCTTGTCGGCGTTACGGGTCAGCGTGTCGAACTTGATGCCGAGCTCGTGCTGGGCCGCGGCCACCTCGTGGTGGTGCTTCTCGACGGTGACGCCCATCTCGGTCAGGACGGTCAGCATCTCCGAGCGGATGTCCTGGCAGCTATCGATCGGCGGGACCGGGAAATAGCCGCCCTTGGTGCGCGGACGGTGGCCGAGGTTGCCGGTCTCGTATTCCGAGCCCATGTTCGACGGCAGTTCCATGCTGTCGATCTTGAAGCCGGTGTTGTACGGGTCGGCCGTGAAGCGGACGTCGTCAAAGATGAAGAACTCGGCTTCCGGGCCGACGAAGACGGTGTCGCCGACGCCGAGCGAGCTGACATAGGCCTCGGCCTTCTTGGCGGTCGTGCGCGGGTCGCGGTTGTAGGCCTCGCCAGAGACCGGATCGACGATGTCGCAGATGATCGAGATGGTCGACTGGGCAAAGAACGGATCGACGTGGACCGTGTCCGGATCGAGCACGAGCATCATGTCGGACTCGTTGATCGCCTTCCAGCCGGCGATGGACGAGCCGTCGAAGGCGACGCCTTCCGCGAACATGTCCTCATCGACCAGGCCCGCATCCATGGTCACGTGCTGCAGCTTGCCGCGCGGATCGGAGAACCGCAGGTCGACGAACTTGATGTCCTTGTCCTTGATCTGCTTGAGAATGTCGCTGGCGCTCGTCATTTAAGATGTTCCCTGTTTTCCTTGGGGTCGGTCCCGTTGGGGGTCTTGCAGAGGGCGGCTGTGGCATGAGGCCCGCAAGGGCCGGCCGGGCTGCCCGGAAGTGTGGCCGAAAATTCGACCGGAGCCTCAGATCGCGTCGGTGCCGGTCTCGCCGGTCCGGATGCGGACGGCTTCCTCGATGGTGGAGACGAAGATCTTGCCGTCGCCGATGCGCCCGGTCTGAGCGGCATTGCGGATCGCCTCGACGGCCTTGTCGACAAGGTCGTCGGTCAGCACGATCTCGACCTTCACCTTGGGAAGGAAGTCGACCACGTATTCGGCGCCGCGATAGAGCTCGGTATGGCCCTTCTGGCGGCCGAAGCCCTTGGCCTCGGTCACGGTGATGCCCTGGAGGCCGACCTCCTGGAGGGCTTCCTTGACCTCGTCGAGCTTGAACGGCTTGATAATTGCCTCGATTTTTTTCATCGCCTCCGCCACTTCGCGTCATTCGGTTTCGAAATGCCGGCCGTTCCGGGCCTGTGCCATCCCCTGACTAGCACGCCCCGTGCCAAGTTTGCCTGCCGAAAAAAGAGCCTGCAAATCGGGCAGTCTCCGCAGGGTTTTCGCGATGCCCGGCGGCCGTCGATCTGAGTATGACCAAATATTGGTCTGATTGCCCAATATTTATGCGAATCTCCGTGCGTTCGACGGGGGGTGAGACGAGGGCGGTGGGGATGGAACCTGCCACAATCCTGATCGCACCGCTCAAATCGCGGGCAGGCCCTGGTCGCCGCCCGGATGTGGAAAGCGGCTTGCACGGCTGCTGCAATCGGCGAAACTCGTGCCGGCACAGCCTGCATGGCATGAACTCGGCAAACACGGGGAGAGGGGAATGCGGATCGAGGCGCTCGACCATCTGGTTCTGACGGTCGCGGATATCGACGAGACCGTCGGCTTCTATTGCGGCGTGCTGGGCATGGAGGAGGTGGTGTTCGGCGGCGGCCGGCGGGCGCTGCGCTTCGGCGCCCAGAAGATCAACCTGCACCTGGCGGGCGCCGAGTTCTCGCCGGCGGCAAAGCGTCCGACCCCGGGGGCGGGCGACCTGTGCTTTCTCGTTGCCTCGCTGGACGCCGCCATCGCCCGGCTGCATGAGGCCGGCGTGCCGATCGAGGAAGGGCCGGTGTCGCGCACCGGCGCGCTGTCGCCGCTGCGGTCCGTCTATGTCCGCGATCCCGATGGCAATCTGATCGAACTTTCCGAACCGCAAGCGGTGGTGATTGCCGGCGCGGCGCCTACGGCGGGGGAGGGAGCTTGATCGAGCTTCTGACCCCACAGGAAATGGGCCGGGCCGATGCGCTGGCCATTGCCGGCGGCGTGCCGGGCATCGAGCTGATGCGCCGGGCCGGGCTGGCGGTCGCGGATGCCTGCAGCCGGATCGTCGGCCATTCCGGCCAGGTTCTGGTGCTGGCCGGCCCCGGAAACAACGGCGGCGACGGCTTCGTCGCGGCGAAGGTGCTGCGCCAGCGCGGCTATCGGGTCGAGGTGCTGCTGCTTGGAGATCCTGAGCGGCTCGCGGGCGACGCGCGGCTTGCCTTCTCCGATATGACCGCCGCCGGCCTTCGCGCCGCGGTGCTTTCCCATGACACGCTGGATCTCGTGCCGGGGCAGGCGTCGCTGGTGGTCGACGCGCTGTTCGGCGCCGGTCTTTCGCGCGCGCCGGAGGGGCTGGCGGCGGAGGCGATCCAGCGGGTCAATGCATCCGGACTGCCGGTGCTGGCCGTCGATCTGCCGTCCGGCGTGGACGGGGCGAGTGGCGGGACGCCGGGCGCGGCGATCCGCGCGACCCGGACAGTGACCTTCTTCCGCCTCAAGCCCGGCCATCTGCTGTTGCCGGGGCGGTTGCTCGCCGGCCGGGTGGAACTTGCCGACATCGGCATACCGGCTTCGGTCCTTGCCGAGGCACATGGCGCTGAGCACGGAAAGGTCTGGCGCAACGATCCGGCTCTATGGGGTGGGGCGATCCGCCCGCCGGCGCTCGACGGCTACAAATACGCGCGCGGCCACGCGGTGGTGGTGTCCGGGCCGGCGCTGTCGACCGGGGCGGCACGGCTGGCGGCCGGTGCCGCGCTGAGGGCAGGGGCCGGGCTCGTGACCGTGGCGACGCCGCCGCCCGCCGCCTTTGTCAATGCCAGCCATCTGACGGCGGTGATGGTGCGCTCCTTCCGGGGCGGCGAGGGGCTCTGCGAGATGCTGGCCGACCGGCGACTCAATGCGGTGGTGCTGGGACCGGGCGCCGGGGTCGGGGAGGAGACGCGGGCGCTTGCGCTCGCCTGCCTTGTCGGCCCGCGCGCGGTGCTGCTCGATGCCGATGCCATCACTTCCTTCGCCGGGCAGGCGGACATGCTTGCCGGCGCTGTCGCCGCAAGAGCGGGTGAGAGGGCGGCGGACGTGGTGTTGACGCCGCATGACGGGGAGTTCGCGCGCCTTTTCGGCGAGGGCACCGCAGCCGATGTCGGAACCTCGCGGCTGGCCCGTGCGCGCGCCGGTGCCAAGGCCACCGGCGCCGTCGTGGTGCTGAAGGGGGCGGACACGGTCGTCGCCGCACCGGACGGGCGCGCGGCGATCAACGACAACGCACCCGCCTGGCTTGCCACCGCCGGCTCCGGCGACGTGCTGTCGGGCATCGTTACCGGCCTGTTGGCGCAGGGACTGGACGGCTTTGCGGCGGCGTCGGCGGGCGTCTGGCTGCATGGCCGCGCCGGGGCGCTGGCGGGGGCGGCGCTGACGGCCGAGGATCTTGAGCCGGCATTGCGCCTGGCGCTTGTGGAGTTCTTTTCCACCGGGCGCTGAAGGGCCGCGCGGGCAGCCGCGAGTGCGCTGCACAGCCTGTCGACAGGCCCCGTTTTTTCTTTGACCCTGCCGGGCGGGGTGCTATAGAGGCCGCGCCTTGACTTCAGGCGCTTGAAAGCATGTCGCGGGCGTGGTGAAACTGGTAGACACGCCAGATTTAGGTTCTGGTGGCGCAAGCCGTGGGGGTTCAAGTCCCTCCGCCCGCACCACGTCAGGCCTCAGGCGATGCGCTCCTGTTTTGGCAGCGAAACCGGTCAGGCAATCCCGAAGCGGGCCACACAATCACAAGAGCAGTCGGAAAGACGTTCTCGATCTAGGACGAAGCACACGACCATGCAGGTAACCGAAACGCTGGCCGAGGGGCTGAAACGCGAACTGAAAGTCGTCATTCCGGCGTCTGAGCTTGCTAGCCGCCTCGATACGTACCTTGACGACCTCAAGGACAAGGTGAAGATCAAGGGCTTCCGGCCGGGCAAGGTGCCGGCCGCGCACCTGAAGCGCCTCTATGGGCGCCAGGCGACGGCCGAGATCCTCAACGAGCTTCTGAACGAGACCACCCGCAAGGCGGTCGAGGAGCGCAACGAGAAGCCGGCGCTGCAGCCCGAGATCGATCTGCCGGAGGGTGAGGCCGAGGCGATCCTGTCCGGCTCCGCCGACATCTCGTTCAAGATGAGCTACGACATCCTGCCGGAGTTCGAGCTGATCGACTTCAAGACGGTCGAGATCGAGCGCCCGGTGGTCGAGATCGCCGATGCGGAGATCGACGAGCAGATCGCCCGGATCGCCGAGAACAACAAGCCGTTCGAGACCAAGGACGGCGCGGCCGAGGAGGGAGACCGCGTCCTCATGAGCTATCTCGGCAAGCTGGACGGCACCCCGTTCGACGGCGGCGCCGACGAGAACGGCCAGTTGGTGCTCGGCTCCAAGCAGTTCATTCCCGGCTTCGAGGAGCAGCTCGTCGGTCTGAAGGCCGGTGACGAGAAGGTCATCGAGGTGTCCTTCCCCGAGGACTATCCGGCCAAGCACCTGGCCGGCAAGCCGGTCACCTTCGACATCGTCGTCAAGGAAGTCCAGGCACCGGGCGAGGTGGCGATCGATGACGACTTCGCCAAGGGCCTCGGCCTTGAAGGTCTCGACAAGCTGAAGGAGATCATCCGCGGCCAGATCGAGAGCCAGTATGGCGCGATGACCCGTCAGAAGGTGAAGCGCCAGCTTCTCGACAAGCTGGACGAGGTCTACCGGTTCGACCTGCCCGAGCGGCTGGTGCAGTCCGAGTTCGACGGCGTGTGGCGCCAGGTCGAGCAGGACATGCAGCGCTCCGGCAAGAGCTTCGAGGACGAGGAGACGACCGAGGACGAGGCGCGCGGCGAGTATCGCAAGATCGCCGAGCGACGTGTTCGTCTCGGTCTGGTCCTGTCCGAGGTCGGCGAGCAGAATCAGGTCAAGGTGACCGACGAGGAGGTGCAGCGCGCCCTCTACGAGAAGGTTCGCCAGTTCCCCGGCCAGGAGAAGCAGGTCTTCGACTTCTACCGCAACAACCCGACGGCGCTCGCCAGCCTGCAGGCGCCGATCTACGAGGAGAAGGTCGTCGACTATATCCTCGAGCTTGCCAAGGTCACCGACAAGACGGTCACCAAGGACGAGCTGATGGCGGATGACGAGGACGAGGCCTGATCCTCTCGGTGTCATGACGGTTTGACGGACCGGCCCCGGACGACCTCCGGGGCCGGATTCGCAAGGAAAGGCAGCCTTATCACTCGCGCTTTAACCCTTGTTCGCGGCCCGTCAGCACCTATCTTCCGATACGCGGCGACATCCCTTATGAATGGGTGTCGCTTTTTCGACTCAAGACCGAGACAGAGACCGTTCCTGCCCGCCTGCCAGCGGCGACCTGAGTGAAGGGGTGGCGGCTCCGCGAGAGCGGCGGAGCCCGGGAACGTTCCTCCAAAGCATGGACGAGGCATGAAGGATCCAGTCGATTTCGCCGTGAACTCACTCGTGCCGATGGTCGTCGAGCAGACGAACCGGGGCGAGCGCGCGTTCGATATCTATTCGCGGCTCCTCAAGGAGCGCATCATCTTCCTGACCGGACCGATCGAGGATCATCTGGCGACGCTCGTCTGTGCGCAGTTGCTCTATCTTGAGGCGGAGAATCCGAGCAAGGAGATCGCCATCTATATCAATTCGCCCGGCGGCTACGTGACCTCGGGCCTGGCGATCTACGACACGATCCAGTTCATCCGACCGGAAGTCTCGACGCTGTGCATCGGCCAGGCCGCCTCGATGGGCTCGCTGCTGCTGGCGGCCGGCGCCAAGGGCAGCCGCTTCTCGCTGCCGAATTCGCGGGTCATGGTGCACCAGCCGTCCGGCGGCTTCCGCGGTACGGCCGCGGACATCATGCTGCATGCGCAGGAAATCCTGAGCCTGAAGAAGCGGCTCAACGAGATCTATGTGAAGCACACCGGCCAGTCGCTGGACGCCGTCGAGGAAGCGCTGGAGCGCGACAAGTTCCTGACGCCGGAGATGGCCAAGGAGTTCGGAATCATCGACGGTGTCATCTCCAGCCGGACCAGCCTCGCCGGGGACGACAAGTCGAAGTGATGTAACGGTGCCAAGGCCGGACCCGCCTCAGGGCGGCGTGCGGCGTCCCTCCGGACCGTCAAGGCCGGCGCCATGGCTTCGCCTTAAACGTATATTGATTTTTGAGGTGGAAGCATGATGACATTTACGGGACGAGTGCGGGCGGGTCTCTGGTCCGGTTCCGGAAAAGAGGAGAACGAATGCGTTCTTCTCGCAAGACACAGCGGAAGGGCAAGATCCTTCCGAAGCACGCGGGGTTTACCTGATGACTAAGGCCAGCGGCGGCGACTCGAAAAACACGCTCTACTGCTCTTTCTGCGGAAAGAGCCAGCATGAAGTGCGCAAGTTGATCGCCGGCCCGACCGTATTTATCTGCGACGAGTGCGTCGAGCTGTGCATGGACATCATCCGCGAGGAGAACAAATCCTCGCTGGTCAAGTCCCGCGACGGCATTCCGACGCCGCAGGAGATTCGCGCCGTCCTTGACGATTACGTGATCGGCCAGGGGCCCGCGAAGAAGGTTCTGTCCGTCGCGGTGCACAACCACTACAAGCGCCTGAACCATGCGTCGAAGAACAACGACGTGGAACTGGCCAAGTCGAACATCCTGCTCGTCGGCCCGACCGGCTGCGGCAAGACGCTGCTGGCCCAGACGCTGGCGCGCATCCTCGACGTGCCCTTCACCATGGCGGATGCGACCACGCTGACCGAGGCCGGCTATGTCGGCGAGGACGTGGAGAACATCATCCTGAAGCTGCTGCAGTCGGCCGACTACAATGTCGAGCGGGCGCAGCGCGGCATCGTCTATATCGACGAGGTCGACAAGATCAGCCGCAAGGCCGACAACCCGTCGATCACCCGCGACGTGTCGGGCGAGGGCGTGCAGCAGGCACTGCTGAAGATCATGGAAGGCACCGTCGCCTCCGTGCCGCCGCAGGGCGGGCGCAAGCATCCGCAGCAGGAGTTCCTGCAGGTGGACACGACCAACATCCTGTTCATCTGCGGCGGCGCGTTCGCGGGGCTGGAGAAGATCATCTCCGAGCGCGGACGCAAGACCTCGATCGGCTTCAAGGCGAATGTCGAGGCGCCGGAAGACCGGCGAACCGGCGAACTGTTCCAGGAACTGGAGCCGGAGGATCTGCTGAAGTTCGGCCTGATCCCGGAGTTCGTCGGCCGTCTGCCGGTGATCGCGACGCTGGGCGATCTCGACGAAGAGGCCCTGGTACAGATCCTGACCGAGCCGAAGAACGCCTTGGTCAAGCAGTACCAGCGCCTGTTCGAGATGGAGAATGTCGAGCTGGCATTCCACGACGAGGCGATGAAGGCGGTGGCCCGCAAGGCGATCGAGCGCAAGACCGGCGCCCGTGGCCTGCGGTCCATCCTCGAGGCGATCCTGCTCGACACCATGTACGAGCTGCCGGGCCTGAAGGGCGTCAAGGAAGTGGTGATCTCGGCCGAGGTCGTCACCGGCGAGGCGCGTCCGCTCTACATCTACGAGGACCGGGCCGAGACGTCCGCCACCTCGGCCTGAGGCCACGCATATCTGCCTGATGATGCTGAAGGCCCCGGTCCGGCGACGGATCGGGGCCTTTGCCGTCAAAGGATCCGGCGCGGCGGCAAGCATCTTGCTTAGGGGGACGCGATGGGGGGATTTCCCCGGATTTCCACCGTTTGCCCTGGTGGGAGGCGCAGATTTTCGGCGAATCAAGGCCGTTTGCGCTTAGACTCAGATCGACGCGGGGCGGCCGTTCGGTCAGCGTGCCTTGACACGTTGCAGGGGGCTCGCCACCTATTGGCATAACAGGCAAGCGGGGCGACCGCCAACGTGCCCAACGGGGCGGGGGTGGTCGGCCGGTCTGGACGCCAGCTTCCGGCGGTCTTCGGCGACCGGCGCGGGGCGAGATGATCCCGACACCGCTTCCGCATGCACCCGTCGTGTCTGCCACTCCCCGGGGCGGCGGGTTCGCAAGGAAAGGAAGATCCATGACTGATTTCGATGCGCGGACCGAGGGCGATACCACCCTCCATGCCGTCCTCCCCTTGCGCGATATCGTCGTGTTCCCGCACATGATCGTGCCGCTGTTCGTCGGCCGCGAGAAGTCGATCCGCGCGCTCGAAGAGGTGATGAGCGCCGACAAGCAGATCCTGCTGGCGACGCAGATCAACGCCTCCGACGACGAGCCCTCGTCCTCCGACATTTACGAGGTCGGCACGCTGGCCACCGTTCTGCAGCTCCTGAAGCTGCCGGACAACACGGTCAAGGTGCTGGTCGAGGGCGTGTCGCGTGCCCGCATCACCTCCTTCACGGAGCGCAGCGACCTGTTCGAAGCGCATGCGACGGTGCTGCCCGACACCGACACCGACACGGTCGAGGTGGAGGCGCTGTCGCGCTCGGTTGTCGCCGAGTTCGACAACTATGTGAAGCTCAACAAGAAGGTTTCGCCCGAGGTGCTCGGCGCGATCGGCCAGATCGACGACAATTCCAAGCTGGCCGACACGATCGCCTCGCATCTGGCGGTGAAGATCCCGGAGAAGCAGGAGATCCTCGCGATCACCTCGGTTGCCGGTCGGCTCGAGCGCGTTCTCGGCCTGATGGAGAGCGAAATCTCCGTCCTGCAGGTGGAAAAGCGCATCCGCTCGCGCGTCAAGCGCCAGATGGAGAAGACCCAGCGCGAGTACTATCTCAACGAGCAGATGAAGGCGATCCAGAAGGAGCTCGGCGACGGCGAGGAAGGCCGCGACGAGGTGGCCGAACTGGAAGATCGGATCATCAAGACCCGGTTGTCGAAGGAAGCGCGCGAAAAGGCCAATGCGGAGCTGCGCAAGCTCAAGCAGATGAGCCCGATGTCGGCGGAAGCCACGGTCGTGCGCAACTATCTCGACTGGCTGCTCGGCATTCCGTGGGGCAAGAAGGGCAAGGTCAAGCACGACCTCAAGCACGCTCAGGCGGTGCTGGACGCGGATCACTATGGCCTGGAGAAGGTCAAGGACCGTATCGTCGAGTATCTCGCCGTGCAGAAGCGCGCCAACAAGCTGAAGGGGCCGATCCTCTGCCTCGTCGGCCCTCCGGGTGTCGGCAAGACCTCGCTCGGCAAGTCGATCGCCAAGTCGACGGGCCGCGAGTTCGTGCGCATGTCGCTCGGCGGCGTGCGTGACGAGGCCGAGATCCGCGGTCACCGCCGCACCTATATCGGCTCGATGCCCGGCAAGGTCATCCAGTCGATGAAGAAGGCGAAGAAGTCCAACCCGCTCTTCCTGCTCGACGAGATCGACAAGATGGGCATGGATTTCCGCGGCGATCCGTCCTCGGCTCTGCTGGAGGTGCTGGATCCGGAGCAGAACTCGTCGTTCATGGACCACTATCTGGAGGTCGAGTACGACCTTTCGGACGTGATGTTCGTGACCACGGCCAACACGCTCAACATCCCGGCGCCGCTGATGGACCGGATGGAGATCATCCGCATCGCCGGCTACACCGAGGACGAGAAGGTGGAGATCGCCCGTCGTCACCTGCTGCCCAAGGCCGAGAAGGACCACGGGCTGCGCGCCGGCGAGTTCGAGGTGTCGGACGCGGCGCTCAGGATGGTGATCCGGCGCTACACCCGCGAGGCGGGCGTGCGGAACCTGGAGCGCGAACTGGCGACCCTGGCACGCAAGGCGGTCAAGGAGATCCTGATGTCCGACAAGCCGGCCATCAAGGTCGACGAGGCGGTGGTCGAGGAGTTCCTGGGCGTGCCGCGCTATCGCTACGGCGAGGCGGAGCTGGAGGACCAGGTCGGCGTCGTCACCGGTCTTGCCTGGACCGAGGTGGGGGGCGAGCTGCTCACCATCGAGGGCGTCATGATGCCCGGCAAGGGCAAGATGACGGTCACCGGCAACCTGCGTGACGTGATGAAGGAGTCCATCTCCGCGGCGGCGTCCTATGTCCGCTCGCGGGCGGTCGACTTCGGCATCGAGCCGCCGTTGTTCGACAAGCGCGACATCCACGTGCACGTGCCGGAAGGCGCGACGCCGAAGGATGGGCCGTCGGCCGGCATCGCCATGGCCACCGCCGTCATCTCGGTGATGACGGGCATTCCGGTGCGCCGCCATGTGGCGATGACGGGCGAGATCACCCTGCGCGGGCGGATCCTGCCGATCGGCGGCTTGAAGGAGAAGCTGCTGGCGGCGCTGCGCGGCGGCATCACCACCGTGATGATCCCGGAGGACAATGCCAAGGATCTCGCGGACATCCCCGACAACGTCAAGAACGGGCTGGAAATCATCCCGGTCTCGCGGATGGAGGATGTGCTGAAGACCGCTCTGGTGCGCACCCCCGAGCCCATCGAATGGGACGAGGCGGCGGCTGCCGCGGCGGCCAAGTCGGTGGTGCAGGAGGATGAGGCGGCCAAGCTCGTCGCCCATTGATCCACCGCTTATTCACAGGAAAAGGGGCGCCGGCGGAAGCAGGCGCCCCTTTGTCATGAGAAAAGCCGGAAAATCGCGGATTTCTGCGCTTTTCAGCTTGCCACGGGCGGGTTTTCGCAAGAGTGTCCCTCCCCGAAGCCTGTCACGAATCGTCGGGCTTGCTGTTTCGAGGAAAGGGACTGCCATGAACAAAAACGACCTGATCGCCGCTGTCGCAGAGAAGACGGGCCTCACCAAGGCGCAGGCTGGCGAGGCTGTCGACGCGGCGCTCGACGCGATCACTGGTACGCTGAAGAGCGGCGATGAAGTCCGCATCATCGGCTTCGGCAATTTCTCCGTCTCCGAGCGCGCCGCCTCCGAGGGCCGCAACCCGCGCACCGGCGAGACGATCCAGATCCCGGCGTCGAAGACCCCGAAGTTCAAGGCCGGCAAGGGCCTCAAGGACGCCGTCAACGCCTGATTGGCGCGGCCGTTCGAACCCTTCCGCTGACGGCCCCCGCGGGATGCCCGCCGGGGCCGTTTTGCGTTTGATCGCCCGTGCTCTGCCTTGCGCGACCCACGCGGATCGCTTGCGGCGCTGCGGGCTGTCTTTTACGCTCCGCGCACAGGATCGGAGGAAAGCAGATGTCTGCACAGGTGGAGAGGGCGCCCGAAGGGCGCGGTGCCGAGGGCTGGGCCGAGGCCTTTCGGGAGGATTGCGCCCATGTGGCGCGGCTGCTCGGGGCGCCTGGCCGCGCGCGGCTTGCAGGGCTGCGCTGGTTCGGCCGGCCGGTGCTGGAGGTCGCCTCCTCGCGGGCTCTGCAGGAGGAATTGATCGCCTCGAGCGGCGTCCACCAGGATGCGCATGGCTTCGGGCGGATCGGCTGGAAGTCGGCGCCGGAGCTGCGCGCCGGTGAGGTGACGCCGAGCGTCTGGCACTTGCCCGACCTGCCGACGCGGCCCTGGTTCGAGCCGGATGCGATCGACCGCCGGCTGGAGGCCGCGCATGCCGAGATCCTCGGCGATTTCACCGGCATTCGCGAGACCATGCAGCCGCATCCCGACAGCGGCGAGATCGTCAGCCGTGGCGCCTGGCCGGCGATCATCGTCATTGGCGCAGGCGGCGAGGCGCCCGGCCTGCGGGCGCGGCTGCCGCATCTGATGCCGCTCATCGACGCGCTGCCGGTCTGCGGCAATTTCGGCTTCGTCTTCTTCGCCGGAACCGTGGCGGGCACGTCGATCGACGCCCATTCCGGCTCGACCAATCTGCGGCTGCGGCGGCATCTGGCGCTCGCCGTGGCCGAGGACACCGATGCGGCGATGACCGTCGACGGGGTGTCGCGCCCCTGGATCGCCGGGCGCTGCATGGCCTTCGACGATGCCTATGCCCATTCGGTGGAGCATCGCAGCGGCGGCGACCGGGTCATTCTGTCGGTCGACACCTGGCACCCGGCGCTTGACGAGGAGGAGGTCGCGGTCCTGTCCGATCCGGTCTTCCCGCGCTTCGGCAAGATCACCCGCTCGCTCGACGCGCCGGACTGATCCCGCACGGCTGCGAACGGGCCTTACCTGTCAGGCCGGGACAAGGCGAATTCAAGCGGATCTGACCGGTTGAATTCGCCTGCGGCTCGGCTTACAAGGCACGAGCCTTGCGGCGGGCCGCAGGGCCATCCCCAGGGGGCATGGCCCCGGATATTCCGGGCGGTCGCACGAAGGGGCGGTTAGCTCAGTTGGTAGAGCGCCTCGTTTACACCGAGGATGTCGGGAGTTCGAGTCTCTCACCGCCCACCATTTTCGCCGCTGTACGGCCCGGAGACATGGGTAACGGTTTGTACCTAAGACATGGGTGACACCCTCGTGCCGAACGGGTTGTCGATGGTCTGCAGGGTCCTCTGTTCCAGGTCGATATATCCCAGATCGTAGTGCATGAAGCTGACGAGCCAAATGCCGTCGTCGACTTCGGTGATTCCGAGCCTCTGGCCGGCAAGCACGGTCGAGACGTTGATCTTCTTCCTCGCCATGCAGATACGGTCGAGACGTTGATCTTCTTCCTCGCCATGCAGATGCGGCCGCAGGCGGTGACGAGGATGTCCCTGTCGTGGAAGGGGTATTCCACCTCCGGCAGGCCCTCATAGGCTTTTGAGGACGGGGCGT
>NZ_FYAV01000045.1:0-910 GCF_900185745.1 Stappia sp. TSB10GB4
AGAGGCCGTTTGGAAAATCGCGGACAGGGGTTTTTCGTTGAGGCGCTTTGTGATTCAAGCTCTGAATGTGGACAGAGCAGAGTCGTGGCCGGATGGCCAAGATCGCCAAGAAGACCAAGCGCTACCCGTGTGACCTGACGGACGAGGAATGGGATCGGATCGCCCCGCTGATGCCCAAGCCCGGGCGTCGCGGCCGTCCGCGCGAGGTTGATTTCCGGGAGGTGATCAACGCCGTGCGCTACCTGGTGCGCTCCGGTTGCGGCTGGCGGATGCTGCCGGTTCATTTCGGACCCTGGCAGACGGTCTACGGCTGGTTCCGCGAGTTGGCGCGGCGCTTTCTGTTCCAGACCATCCACGACGTGACATTGATGCTGGATCGTGAGCGGGCCGGTCGCGAGGCCAGCCCGACGGCCGGCGTGATCGACAGCCAATCGGTGAAGGCGCCGGCCCCTGGCGCGCATAGGGGCTATGACGCGGGCAAGAAGATCGTCGGCCGCAAGCGCCACATCGCGGTCGATACGGATGGGCGGCTGTTGATGGTCAACCTGACGCCGGCCGACATCTCCGACAGCGCCGGCGCCCAGGCCATTCTCGACGGCATCCGCAAGCGCTGGCCCTGGGTGAAGCACCTGTTCGCCGATGCCGCCTATGATCGGCTCAAGCTCATGGACAAGGCCGCCTATCTCGACTTCGTCATCGAGATCATCCGCCGATCCGACGACCAAAAGGGCTTCCAAGTTTTGCCCCGTCGCTGGGTCGTCGAGCGCACCTTCGGCTGGATGACCCGATGGCGACGCCTCGTGCGCGACTATGAGCAGCGCATCGACGTCTCTCATGCCATGATCCTCGTCGCCATGGGCGGAAACCTGCTACGCAGAACAGCTCATCCCTGATTTTCCAAACGGACTCT
>NZ_FYAV01000032.1:0-136842 GCF_900185745.1 Stappia sp. TSB10GB4
GTAGCGCTTGGTCTTCTTGGCGATCTTGGCCATCCGGCCACGACTCTGCTCTGTCCACATTCAGAGCTTGAATCACAAAGCGCCTCAACGAAAAACCCCTGTCCGCGATTTTCCAAACGGCCTCTAATCTCCTCGTCCGAAATCCAAATCACCTCCAGGACATTGATCATAAGCGCATATATCTGGAATTAGCCTGAAGATAGGAGATGATATCTTCTTTTTCCGGCCCTTCTTCTATCATGTCCTCGTAGCGCATAATTCCAAGTTCGGCACGTTGCCAATCCGAACCATGGGTTGCGCTTGTTCTCTCGTTAAAATCCATAGCTATGGAAGTGGTAAAGCCGCTTTGCAGATGATCCACGTCCGTTTCGGCCAAAACATCTAGATCTGTCTCGAAATTACCGACGAGTCGGAGGCGATATCCTTCAAGATCCCAAGGAAATTCTTCTGTGTTGAGCTCCGCCTTCCACAGGGCTTCACCCTTCATCATTTCATAGATTTCAAGCGGCACAGGGCCAAATCTCATGGCGCGATAGGTAGCTCCGAAAATGGGCCGCCGGTGCTCATTGAGGTGCGACTTGTCCGCGAAATAGCAAGACTTGAGAGCTGCGTGCAGATCCAAATCACGCCGCTGCGAAACCATCCAATGGATGGCCGCCTGTGCCTTCTGGGGTGCGAACTTAAAGCGTATCATAATGGCATATATATGCAATTTGCGCTAAGAATCAATCACTTACAATTGATGAAGGCGATCAAAGGGTTAGCAATACATCGAAGCATTGAGGGCTTGCGGGAACAGCCAAAGCCCATGAGACATCACATCACACCATCAAACGATGGGTGATATTTTGCCTCTCTCAAAGAAACGCCTCACACGCTCCCCTGCCCGTCCGGGTCGGCCCTGGCCCAGGCTTCCGCATTGCGGCCGCTCGCCTCGCCGAGATGGGCGAGCCCGTGCCGGTCGAGGCAGGCGGACAGATGCGTCAGGATGCGGCCGACCAGCCCCGGCCCCTCATAGACGAGGCCGGTATAGAGCTGCAGCAGGCTGGCGCCGGCCGTGATCTTGGTCCAGGCCGCCTCGCCGCTGTCGATGCCGCCGACACCGACGATCGGCAGGCGCGGACCGACCCGCAGGCGCATGCGGGCAAGCGCGATGGTGGAGCGGCGAAACAGCGGCCGCCCCGACAATCCGCCCGCCTCGGCCGCGCCCTTGCGGTCGGAAAGGCCATTGCGCGCCAGCGTCGTGTTGGAGACGATCAGCCCGTCGATGCCGGCGGCCAGCACCTCGGCGGCGATGTCGTCGAGCCCGGCCTCATCCATGTCCGGGGCGATCTTCAAGAGCACCGGCACCGAACGCCCGTGGCGGGCGGCGGCCGCTTCCCGCGCCTCCATCACCCGGCCGAGCAGTTCCTTCAGCGCTTCGCGCGCCTGCAGGTCGCGCAGGCCCGGCGTGTTCGGCGAGGAGATGTTGACCGCGAAATAGGAGGCAAGATCGGCGAAGGCCTCGATGCCGGCGACATAGTCGGCGATGCGGTCGGCCGCGTCCTTGTTGGCCCCGACATTGACCCCGACGATGCCGCCGCGATGGCGCCGCGCCACAAGCCGGGCGCGCAGCGCCGCATGGCCCTCGTTGTTGAAGCCGAGCCGGTTGATCACCCCCCGGTCGGCGGGCAGGCGGAAGACGCGCGGGCGCGGATTGCCGTCCTGGGCCAGCGGCGTCACCGTGCCGGCCTCGGTGAAGCCGAAGCCGAGCGCCAGCAGCGCGTCGGGCACCTCGCCGTTCTTGTCGAAGCCGGCGGCCATGCCGAGCGGATTGGGAAAGGTCAGATCGGCGAGCGTCACCGCCAGCCGGCCGTCCTGCGGCACCTTGCAGGCCGGCGTCAGTCCGCTCGCCAGCGCCTTGACGGTCAACCCGTGGGCGGTTTCCGCATCGAGAGAAAACAGCGCCTTGCGGGCGAGCGCATCGACGGCGGAGGAGAACATCACAGCGCCTCCGGGAAGAGGTGGGCCCCGTCCGCTCCCAGCGGCAGCTCGCGCACCCAGCGCACCGCCGCCATCTCCAGGTCGCCGTAGAGATGCGGGAACAGCGCCCCGCCGCGCGAAGGCTCCCATTTCAGGCCCTCGCCCAGCGCCTCGGCCTCCACCGCGACGAGGACAAGTCCGTGCTGGCCGGCGAAGTGCTTTGCCGCAGTCTCGCGCACCTGGTCGGCGGCGGAAAAATGGATGAACCCGTCGGCAAGGTCCACCGGCGCACCGGAAAACCGCCCCTCGGCCTCGGCCTGCTGCCAGTCCTTGGCCGGAGAAATCTTGTAGATCAACGTCATGGGGCGGCCCGTTCCTGTGCGTGAAGAAGGCTTGCGCGCCGGATTACAGGCTGCGGGCCGCTCAGACAAGGGCGGCTCTGGGGGAAAGCGGCGGCCGGCGCGCCGGGCCGGACTGGCACTCGACCATCATTAGGAATATATACCCGTAACGGGGATAACCCGGACAGGAAGCGCGGGACGGGCGGCCGCGACCGCTCCCCGGCGTCCGGCCGCCCCGCGGCGGCCGCAGCAACAGGCCACCCGGCCAGGGCCGTTCCCTGGCAGGCGGCAGCGGAGCCAAACCATGCTTTCGCATGAGACCCTCTGGTCGGCCATCGATCTGCTTGCCCGGCGCAACGGGCTGACGCCGTCCGGCCTTGCCCGGCGCGCAGGACTGGACCCGACCACCTTCAACCCGTCGAAGCGCACGGCCGCCGACGGCCGGCCGCGCTGGCCCTCGATGGAGTCGATCGCAAAGATCCTCGGCGCCACCCGCTCGGACCTCGCCGACTTCGTCGCGCTGGTCAACGGGCCGGACCCGGAACACACGCCGGTCGGCATGGCCGATGACGACCGTCTGCCGTTGCCGCGCGGCACGGCGCAGGCCGGGGTCCTTCCGGCGGTGAACGGCTTCTTCCATGACGGCGACCTGCCGGCGATGCTGGAGGGCGAGCGGCAGAGCAGCCCGTCCGAGATCCCGGGCGAGGACTGCGCCATCCGCGTCACCGGCGACGGCCTGCTGCCGTTCTACCGGGAGGGCGACGTCATCGTCATCTCGCCGAAGCGGGCGATCCTGCGCGGCGACCGGGTGGCGCTGCGCCTCGCCTCGGGCGAACTCAGGGCGCGGATCTTCGACCGGCGTCTGCGCGGGCGCATCGAACTGTCGCCGCTCGACGCGGAGAGCGCGCCCGAGCGCCTCGTCGCCGACGAGGTGGTCTGGATGGCGCGGATCATCTGGGCGAGCCAGTAGCGGCACGCCGCGGGAAAGACGGCAGAACGGGAACGGACATGGGACGCACCTTCCTCATCGCAGTGCTGATCGCCGGCGTGCTCGCCATCGCCGCCGATTACGGCAGCGGCGGCCTTGTGAGAGCCGTGCTCACCGGCATGCCCCCTGGCGAACCGGCACAGGTGCAGGCCCAGACACAGGCACCAGACATGCATGCGGAGGCGGATGCCGCGGAGCGGCCTGTCGCGGGGGAGCAGCCGGCACCTGCCGTGGCACAGGCGCAGGCGGACGACCGCACGGCCCCCACCTCGCCGTCGCCCTCGCCCGCTCCCGCGCCGATCCTGCCCGACGCGCCGGACCCGACGAGCATCCGCAACGTTACCCCGTCCGACATCCTGCCGCCGCCCCAGGTGTCCGGCCCGCTGAAGCGCGTCGCCCCGCAATTGCCAAAGCTGCCCGAACGGGAGATCCCGAGCGAGATCACCTTTCACCAGCCCTTGGTGCTGGACGCCGGCAGCTTCCGCGCCAAGCACCTGACCATCCGCCTTGCCGGCATCGACGCGCCCGGCCCGGAGGAAACCTGTCCCTCGCGGCTCGGCGGCACCTGGCCCTGCGGCATGCGGGCGCGCACGGCGCTGCGCGGCCTGGTGCTGCGCCATGCGGTCACCTGCGAGGACATGCAGGACACGCCGGCCGGCGTCGTGCTGGCCCGCTGCCGCCGCCAGGGCACGGACCTTGCCGCCTGGCTGGTGGCGCAGGGCTGGGCCCGCCCCGGCGAGGGCGCCGGCGAGGAGCTTTTCGCGGCGGCGGCGGCCGCGCGCGAGGCGCGCCGCGGCATCTGGCAGCTCGATGGCCCGGCGCTGCCCCCCGGCTCATCCCTGCCCGCCTTGCCCCTACCCGCCTTGCCCCTGCCCGGCGAGCTGCCTGATCCCTTGCGGCCGGCGCCGCAGCAGCCCGGCCGCGACGCGGACGGCACACAGGTCTTGCCGCTCGATCTGCCTCCCGTTGAAATTACCGACACCCCCTGGCACCCGGGCAACGCCCGGTGACGTCGCGTTCGCCATTTTCAACGACAGAAATAGAATGAATTGAGAAATGATACTTCAAGAATAATATATATTTCTTACTTGCAACCAACGGTAGAGGAAAGCGGCGCAACACCCATCCATCGCTGCATTTTTCAAACAAATTCAACGGGATCGGTTTTCGAGCTCCGTAAATTTAACATGCGGTTAACCAACATATTGATAGTTTTCGACCGGGGTTAACCCGGCAGCACATAAGGAGACAAGAATGTTCTCGCTCAAATCCTACCGGATCACGCCGAAGATCCTGTCCGTCGTCATCTTGTTGAACATTGCGATGATCGCGGTCGGACTGGTCGGCATCTTGGCGCTCCGGGTGGTGGCGGTTGACGCCGAATATGCCGCTCAGGCTTCCGACCAGGCTGTCGCCTCGGCGCGGCTCAATCAGCTCATCCTCTCCATCAACCGCGCGGAACTGCTGGCCGCAGCCGAGCCGCGCGAGGATCTCATCAAGACCGTGAGCGAGGACTACCGGCAGGACGTCGCGCGGATCGCTGGTTATCTCAACACGATCCGCTCCTCGACGTCGCCGGAGGTCCAGGCTCTCCTGCGGCAAGCCGAACCGGCCGTCGCCAGGCTGGTCGCCTCGTCCGAAAAGACGATGGCCCTCGCAAGCCAGGTTCGCGGCACCGCGACGCCGGAGCAGGACCGGCAACTGGCCGATCTCGCGCTGGGAAGCGGCGAACACGCCACGGCAGCGCGCGCCATCGTCACCGAGCAGACGACCACGCTGATCAGCCGCGCGAACGATCTGGAAGACGATATCCAGAAGGTCGCGCAGTCCAAGGAGATCCTTCTCTACATCGTCATGGCCAGCGCGACGATCGTCGGCCTCGGCCTCGGCATCCTGATCGGTCAGACCGGCATCGCCAAGCCGATCCGCATGATCAACGAGACCCTGGGCGAGCTTGCGCGCGGCAATTACGACGTGAAGATCGTCGGCGAGGACCGAAAGGACGAGGTCGGCGACATCGCCAAGGCGGCCGAGGTGTTCCGCGCCAGCGGTCTTGAGGCGATCCAGATGCGGGCGGAGCAGGAACAGGCCAAGGTGCTGGCCGCCGAGCGGCAGAAGGCGGCGCTCAACCAGATGGCGGACGACTTCGAGAACGCGGTCGGGGAGATCGTCAACATCGTCTCGTCGGCGGCGACCGAGTTGCAGGCGGCGGCCGGCACGCTGACCGCCTCCGCCGAGGAGACCAGCTCCCAGTCGGCCTCCGTCGCGGCGGCGGCCGAGCAGGCGGCGATGAACGTGCAGACCGTCGCCTCGGCGGTCGAGGAACTGGCCAGCTCCGCCGGCGAGATCGGCCGTCAGGCCGACCAGTCGCGCCAGGTCGCCGGCCGCGCCGTCAGCGAGGCGACCCGCACCACCGACCGGATGAACGACCTGCGCACCAATGCCGACCAGATCGGCGCCATCATCAGCCTGATCGACGAGATCGCCGAGAAGACCAACCTGCTCGCCCTCAACGCCACCATCGAGGCGGCGCGCGCCGGCGAGGCCGGCCGCGGCTTCGCGGTCGTCGCCAACGAGGTCAAGGGCCTCGCCGAGCAGACCGCGCGGGCCACCGCCGAGATCTCGACCCAGATCAAGTCGATGCAGAGCTCGACGCTGGAGGCCAGCGAGGCGATCTCCGGCATCGGCCGCACCATCGAGGACATGAGCAACATCTCGGCCGCGATCTTCGCTGCCGTCGGCGAGCAGGGCAACACCACGACCGAGGTCGCCCGCAACGTCCAGCAGGCCTCGCAAGGAGCGGGCGAGGTGACGTCCAACATCGTCGGCGTCACCCAGGCGGCACAGGAGGCAAGCTCCGCCTCCTCGCAGGTGCTGTCCTCGGCGAGCGAGCTCGCCCGGCAGTCCGAACTGCTGCGCGGCCGGGTCGCCGAGTTCCTGCGCACCGTGCGCGCCGCCTGAGGCGCGGCCGCCGAGCCCTCCAGCTTCCCGCAACCACGGGCCGCCCTCGGGTGGCCCAACTCCGACAACAACGGGCCGCCCTCGGGCGGCCCGTTCCATGCAAGGACCGTTGACGCGGCTGGCGCGCTGGACTATCAGGATTGTCGAATTCCGTGGTGATTTGAGCCGGCCGGCTTGCAGCCACGTTAAACAAGTCGCTAAACAGGCCGGGTTGCAAAGACCCCGGCCCCATCGCGGCCGGGGTTTTTGCATCTGGAGAACGGCATGACGACGAACAGGCACGGCTGGCACCCCGAGACGACCCTGGTGCATAGCGGAACGACACGCTCCCCCTATGGCGAGACGTCCGAGGCGATGTACCTCACCCAGGGCTTCGTCTACGCAACGGCCGAGGCGGCCGAGGCGCGGTTCAACGGCGATGATCCCGGCTTCGTCTATTCGCGCTATGCCAACCCGACCGTGGCGATGTTCGAGACCCGCATCGCCGCGCTGGAAGGGGCGGAGGCGGCGCGCGCCACCGCCAGCGGCATGGCCGCCGTCAACCTGGCGCTGATGGCCTGCTGCAAGGCCGGCGACCACGTCGTCGCGGCCAAGGCGCTGTTCGGCTCCTGCCGCTATATCGTCGAGACCCTGCTGCCGCGCTTCGGCGTCTCCTCGACGCTGGTCGACGGCACCGATCTCGACGCCTGGCGCGCCGCCATCCGCCCGGAGACGGTCGCCTGCTTCCTGGAAAGCCCGACCAATCCGACGCTGGAGGTGATCGACATCGCCGCCGTCGCCGAGATGGCCCATGCGGTCGGCGCCAAGCTGATCGTCGACAACGTCTTCGCCACGCCGATCTGGCAGTCGCCGCTGGCGCTCGGCGCCGACATCGTCGTCTATTCCGCCACCAAGCATATCGACGGCCAGGGCCGCTGCCTTGGCGGCGTGGTGCTCGGCACCGAGGAATGGATCGCCGACGAGGTGATGCCCTTCATGAAGCATACCGGCCCGTCGATGAGCCCGTTCAACGCCTGGGTGATGCTGAAGGGGCTGGAGACGCTGGCCCTGCGCGTCGAGCGCCAGACCCGCACCGCGGCGCGGCTTGCCGACCTGCTGGCGGCGCATCCGGCGGTCGCCCGGCTGATCTATCCCGGCCGCGCCGACCATCCGCAGGCCGAGGTGGCCCGCCGCCAGATGAAGGCCGGCTCGACCATGCTGGCGCTGGAGCTGAAGGGCGGCAAGGCGGCCGCCTTCCTCGCCTCCAACGCGCTCAAGATCGTCAAGATGTCCAACAATCTGGGCGATGCCAGGAGCCTCATCACCCATCCGGCGACGACGACGCATCAGTCGGTCGCCGAAGAGGCGCGCCTTGAACTCGGCATCACCGAGGGGCTGCTGCGCCTCTCCGTCGGGCTGGAGCACGAGGACGATCTCGCGGCCGACCTCATGACCGCGCTGGATATGGCCCAGAAAGCCTAAAGCAGCCGCGCCACCATGACGAGACGCGCGGTCGCCGAGACCGCGCAGACCGCCGCGAAGCCCCAGGCGATCGGCGCGAAGGCGGCCGGAAACAGGCAGAAGGCGAGGAAGACGGCGATCGTATCCGCGCCTTCCGCCAGCCCGCCGAGATAATAGAGCGACTTCGCCCCTTGCGCGCTGGTCGCAAGCCCGCGCTTTTCCGCCATGATCGCGAAGCCGAGAAAGCTCGCCCCGTTCATGTAGAAGCCGAGCAGCAGCGCGCAGGCGGCGAGCGCATTGGCCGCCGGGTCGGCCAGCGCGAAGGCGAAGGGCACCGCCCCGTAGAAGAAGAAATCCAGCACGATATCGAGATAGCCGCCGCGATCCGTGCGACCACGGGCGCGCGCGACCGCGCCGTCGAGCCCGTCCGCCAGCCGGTTGGCGAGGATCAGCAGCGCGGCGAGCAGCGGGGCTCCCGCCCAGATCGCCAGCGCCGCGCCCATGCCGCAGGCAAAGCCGGCAAGCGTCACCGCATCGGCACTGACCCCGGCGGCGGCAAGGCGCCGGCCGGCGGCGTTCAGCATGGGGTCGATCAGCGGCCTGAGGCGAGCGTCGAACATGGGGCGGTTCCTTCGGCGGGGCACGGGCGCCGCCGCTGCGGATGGGGCTGGAAAATCGCCGGTTTCGGATTAGATTGCAACCGCATCGCCCGCCACCGGGGCCGGGCCGCAACAGCCGCTGAGGCGAAAGGAGACGCATGTACCGGGCGGTGACGCGCGACATCCAGGTAACGGTCGAGCCGCATTATCTTGTCGAGGAGTCCAGCCCCGACGAAGGCCGCTTCGTCTGGGCCTACTCCATCGACATCGTCAATCTCGGCCTCGACACGGTGCGCCTGCGCGCCCGCCAGTGGCGCATCGTCGACGCGCTCGGCCGGCTGGAGGAAGTGCGCGGCCTCGGCGTCGTCGGCGAGCAGCCGGTGCTCGCCCCCGGCGAGCGGTTCGAATACACCTCCGGCTGCCCCTTGCGCACCAGCTCCGGCATGATGGAGGGCCGCTACGAGATGGAGACCGTCGACGGCGAGCGCTTCGAGGTCGCCATCCCGGCCTTCTCGCTCGACATCCCGGGCGCCGCGCGCACCCTCAACTGAGATCTCCCCTCCCCATGCCGCCGACGCGGCATCGACGCGCGTACTGGTTGCATATGCGACAATCATCGCAACTCACGTTGCGTAGATCGAGCGTGCATCCTTGCGGCCGGCAGGATCTTTCCTTCGAGATCGGCAGGATGTGCCTGCCCTGAACGTGACCCTTGGAAAAAATCGCTAGGGAAGATCGGTCAAACATGCGAATCATAATCTATATGTTAAATTGAAATTACCATTGTGTCGGGGAATGTGGTCGGGGGATCGGGCGGAACGAGTGGGTCGACAGAGGGGAACCCGCATGCGCAAGATGGTGAGACGGCCCGGCGCGGAGGCGCTGCACCCGTTGCAGCCGCATCAACTCGCCTTCGAGGCGTGTTTCAATGCCTCGCCGATCCGCATCCTGTTCTGCGACCGCGACATGGTGGTCCGCGACGTTAACGCCACCTTCCTCGAAACGGAGGGCTTCACCCGCGGCGAGGTGGTGGGCAAGACCCTGGCCGAGCTGATCGGGCCGGCGGTGTTCGAGCGCGACCGGCCGCAGATCGAGGCGGCG
Organism: Stappia sp. TSB10GB4; assembly: GCF_900185745.1. Classification (NCBI taxonomy): domain Bacteria; kingdom Pseudomonadati; phylum Pseudomonadota; class Alphaproteobacteria; order Hyphomicrobiales; family Stappiaceae; genus Stappia; species Stappia sp. TSB10GB4. Next base: position 9,393 of record NZ_FYAV01000032.1, read on the forward strand.
CTCGCCGGCGAGGCGCAGTCGGTGGTCAGTTGGGGCCTGCGCCGCGCCACCCGCGGCCGGCTGCTGCGCATCCGTCACGAGCCGGTTCGCGACGAGGCCGGCGCGGTGATCGGCTTCCTCTCGATGCTGGAGGACACCACCGACCTGCACCAGTTGCGCCAGCGCGTGTCGATGCAGGACGAGGTGATCAACCAGACCTCCGATGCGCTCGCCGTGGTCGATGCCGACTACCGCTATCTGTGGGCCAACCCGTCCTACGCCCGGCTGTGGAACCGCCTGACCGAGGAGGTCGTCGGCCGGACGGTAGCCGAGGTGATCGGCCACGAGGCCTTTCACGAGCGGGTCCTGCCGCATCTCATAGGCTGTTTCGAGGGACGGGTCGCGCGATACACGTTCACGTGCGAGCGCGAGGGCAAAGCGGAGACGCATGTCTCGGTGCGGCTGGAGCCGCTGCGGGGCGAGAATTGCGAGATCGTCGGCGTGGTCGTCAACGCCCGCGACGTCACCGAAGAGGCGCAGTTGAACCAGCGCCTGCGCCGGCAGGCCTTGCGGGACACGCTGACGGACCTTGCCAACCGGCATGCGCTCGAGCTTGAGATCGGCAGCCGCATCGAGGCCTGCGGCGCCTGCAACGCTCTGTGCCAGGGCTGCAACACCGCCCTGCTGCTGGTCGATCTCGACGATTTCAAGGTCGTCAACGATCTTGCCGGCCATGCGGCGGGCGATGCGCTGCTCAGGCAGATCGCGAGCCTGCTGCGCAGCATGGATCCGGATGCTTTCGTCGCCCGCCTGGGCGGCGACGAGTTCGCCGTCGTGACCGGCATGGTGACCGAGACCGACGCCACCCGTTTCGGGGAACGGATCGTCCACTCGATCGAGGCGCTCGGCTTCGTGTGGCAGGGCGAGTGTTTTTCCGTCGGCGCCAGCGTCGGCGTCGCCCTGCTCGACCAGCAGGCCTTCGCCGCCTCGGCGCCCTCGGTGCAGGACGTCATCAACTGGGCCGACCGGGCCTGTTTCGTCGCCAAAGAAAAGGGCGGCGCGCGCGTGTCGGTGTTCCATCCCGACGACGACGAGATGAAGGCCCGCTTCCGGGAAATCGGCAATCTGCAACTGGTGCAGGCCGCGCTGCAGAGCGGGCGCTTCGAACTGTTCCTGATGCCGGTGGCACCGATCGACGGCACCAGCGCGCCCTGGCACGAGGTGCTGCTGCGGGTGCTGAGCGAGGATGGCCGGCCGCTGCCGCCGGCCGTCTTTATCGCCGCCGCCGAGCGCCACGGGCTGATGAGCCGGGTCGACCGCTGGGTGGTGGAGACCGTGCTGAAGCGGCTGGCGGGCCTGCCCGACGACGTTCACCTGTCGATCAACCTGTCGGGCCAGTCGGTCGGCGATCCGATCTTCCGCGACTTCCTGCTGGCGGCGCTGGACGCGGCGGCGATCGCGCCGGGTCGGCTCGCCTTCGAGATCACCGAGACCTCCGCCGTGCGGTCGATGGAGACCGCGCTGGAGCTGATCGCCGGGCTGAAGGCACGCGGCCTCGAGGTGGTGCTCGACGATTTCGGCTCCGGCCTGTCGTCGTTCGGCTATCTGCGCCGCTTCGATGTCGACATGCTGAAGATCGACGGCAACATCATCGGCAATATCGGCCATGACGTGGTGCAGCAGACCATCGTCGCCGGCATCGTCGCGGTGGCAGAGGCGATGCATGTGAAGGTGGTCGCCGAATATGTCGAGGATCTCGAGACCCTGGAGATCCTGAGGGACCTCGGCGTCAACCTGGTGCAGGGATACTATATCGGCAAGCCGGTGCCCTGGTCGCAGGTCTATGGCGACCGCGACCTGCTGCCCGCCTGACCTGCTGCCCGCCGGAGTTTTCTGTGCGCCGGAGTTTCCTGTGCGCCAGGCTTTGCTGCCCGCCTGACCCTGCGGCCGGGGCCCCTTCCCGGCCGTCTCCTGCGCCCGCCGGCTCAGGCGGTGCGGAAGCGGGCCTGGGCGCCGCGTTCGATCGCCGCAACCGTCAGCTTGTCGAGGCCGAGCGCGTCGCGCAGCAACTGCAGCACCCGCAGTTCCTCCTGCGCCACCGACACGTCGGCGACGGCGATCTCCACGCCCAGCGCATAGGCGGTGTCGCGGTAGCTCGCCGGCACGCTGGCGGCGATCACCGCGAAGGTGTCGGCCATGCCGTTCTCGGCCTGCAGCCGCTCGCCGCAATCCTGCGCCACGGCGACGATGCGCTCCTGATCGAAGCTGGCGAAGACCGGCAGCGTCTTGATGAGCTCGCCGATCGAGTGCAGTTCCTTGTCGGTCATGCTGCTGTCGGAGGCCGACACCATCACCATCACATAGATCAGGGCTTCCTGGAGGCTGACACGTTCGCTCATCGGATCTGCGGACCTTTCTTGACCTTGCCGTTGGCGGTTGCCGTTTCCCCTAATGCCCTGACCGGGCGAGCGCAAGCGGCGCTTGCGCCGGCTTTGGCGGCTGCGGCGATTTTTTGCAATGCGAAGGTTCCGTTCCGTCCGGAAACGCACTAGTCTCGCGCGCCGCCAGACCGGTATGCCAGACCGGCATCCCTTGCCATTCCACACAAAGACAACGGTCCGCACATGACCACAGCTTCGCTGCCCGAACTCGATCTGTCCCCCGCCGTCGTCGAGGCCGCCCGGACCTCGAAGGCCTGGCCGTTCGAGGAGGCGCGCAAGCTGCTGAAACGTGTGGAGAAGGCGAAGATCGACCGCCCGGTGCTGTTCGAGACCGGCTACGGCCCCTCGGGCCTGCCGCATATCGGCACCTTCGGCGAGGTCGCCCGCACCACCATGGTGCGCACCGCCTTCCGCCTGCTGAGCGAGGACCGTATCCCGACCCGGCTGCTGTGCTTTTCCGACGACATGGACGGCATGCGCAAGATCCCGGAAAACGTGCCGGACCGCGCCGCGCTGGAGCCCTATCTGCACATGCCGCTGACCGCGGTGCCGAACCCGTTCGGCGGCGATTACGACAGTTTCGGCGCGCATAACAACGCCATGCTGCGCCGCTTCCTCGACCATTTCGGCTTCGAATACGAGTTCGCCAGCGCCACCGACTATTACAAGTCCGGCCGCTTCGACGCGATCCTCCTCAAGGCCGCCGAGAAGTACCAGGAGATCATGGACGTGATGCTGCCGACGCTCGGCGAGGAGCGGCAGGCGACCTATTCGCCGTTCCTGCCGATCTCGCCGATCTCGGGCCGCGTGCTCTACGTGCCGATGAAGGCGGTCGACGCGAAGGCCGGCACCGTCACCTTCGAGGACGAGGACGGCACCGACGTGACGCTCCCCGTCACCGGCGGCAACGTCAAGCTGCAGTGGAAGCCGGACTTCGGCGCCCGCTGGGCGGCGCTCGACGTCGATTTCGAGATGTTCGGCAAGGACCACCTGACCAACCAGCCGATCTACGACCGGATCTGCGAGGTGCTGGGCGGCACCCCGCCGGAGCATTTCGTCTATGAACTCTTCCTCGACGAGGTCGGCCAGAAGATCTCCAAGTCGAAGGGCAACGGCCTGACCATCGACGAGTGGCTGACCTATGCCTCGCCGGAGAGCCTGGCGCTCTACATGTTCACCAAGCCGAAGACCGCCAAGAAGCTCTATTTCGACATCATCCCCAAGGCGGTCGACGAGTATTTCGCCTTCGCCGAGAAATATCCGTCGATGCCGGTGGAGCAGCAGCTTGCCAATCCGGCCTGGCACATCCATTCCGGCCATCCGCCGAAGGTGGACGTGCCGATCTCCTTCACCATGCTGCTCAACCTCGTCTCCGCCTCCAATGCGCAGACCAAGGACGTGCTGTGGGCGCTGATCCTGCGCCATGTGCCGGGCGTGACACCGCAAAGCCACCCGAAGCTCGACGAGCTGGTCGGCTACGCGATCCGCTACTTCGAGGATTTCGTGAAGCCGGCCAAGGTGTTCCATGCGCCGGATGAGGTCGAGCTGGAGGCACTCAAGGCGCTCGACGACGAGCTCGCCAGCCTGCCCGAGGATGCGGACGGATCGGCGATCCAGGACGCGGTGCTGGATGTCGCCCGCGCCATCGAGCGCTACCAGGACCCGGGCAAGAAGAGCCCGGACGGCGGGCCGGGCGTCTCGGTCGCCTGGTTCTCGGCGCTCTACAAGCTGCTGCTCGGCCAGGAGAAGGGGCCGCGCTTCGGGTCTTTCGTTGCGCTCTACGGCATCCCGGAGACCCGGGAGCTTATCGCGAAAGCGATCTCCGGCGAGCTCGTCTCGTCCGGCGACTGAGGGAACTGAAACTGAGGGGACTGCAACGGCCTGTCGGCCCGGCCTATCGCCGCCGCAGCCGCCAGGCCGCCACCGCCTGCCCCGGCAGCGTCAGCGCCGAGCGGACATAGCGCGGAACCAGCCGGGCCGGGTTGGACAGCATGCGCCAGAGCCATTCCAGCGCGGCGGCCCGCATCCAGGCCGGGGCGCGGCGCTGGGTGCCGGCGAGAAAATCCAGCCCCGCGCCGATCGAGGCGAAGCCAACCTGCGGCAGGCGCCGGTGGGCGCGGGCGGCGAAAATCTCCTGTTTCGGCGCGCCCAGCGCCAGAAAGCACAGCCGCGCGCCCGACCGCGCCAGCTCGTCGATCAGCGCATCGGCGCCGGCGCCGTTGGGATCGAAGCCCATCGGCGGGGCGAGCCGCGCGACGATGGCGAGCCTTGGTACCCGCGCCGTCAGCGCCTCGGCCGCGGCATCGAGCGCGGCCGGCGTCGCGCCCAGCAGCGCCACTCCCACCCCGGCCTGCGCCGCCGCCTCTGCCATCGGCACCACCATGTCCGAGCCGGGCACCAGGCTCACCGGCCGCCCGGCCAGACGCGACAGCCAGACCACCGGGTTGCCGTCGGCGACGACCAGGTCCTGCGCGGCATAGGCGGCGCGGAAGGCCTCGTCGCAGCGCAGCTTGGCGAGATGGTCCAGATTGATCGTCGCCAGCGCGAAGCCCTCGCCGCGCCGCAGCCGGGCGGACACCTCCTCCAGCAGGGCGGCGGCATCGGCATGGGTGATGGCGATGCGGTAGGGCGGGAAGCTGAATTCCAATCGAGGACCTTTCGGGCGGATCGGCTCGGATGGCGGGCGGGCGGTGTGCGGTGCAGCTCACCTATGCCACGGCCGGCGTGTCCGGGCCAGAATTTTGATCCTCGAGCAGTGTCGCAAACGGCCCTGCGCGCGCCCACGAGGAGCGCGCGCAGGATCGACGTTTCGGCAAAAGCGCTAGGTGCGCAGCACCCGGTAGATCGCCGGGATCACCAGAACGGTGAGCAGCGTCGAGGAGGCGAGGCCGAACAGCAGCGAGATCGCCAGGCCCTGGAAGATCGGGTCGGTCAGGATCACCGCCGCGCCGATCATCGCCGCCAGCGCGGTCAGCAGGATCGGCTTGAAGCGGATCGCCCCGGCCTCCAGCAGCACCTCGATCAAGGACTGGTCGGGCCTGTGCGCATGGCGGATGAAGTCGACCAGGAGGATCGAGTTGCGCACGATGATGCCGGCAAGCGCGATGAAGCCGATCATCGAGGTCGCCGAGAACGGCGCGCCGAACAGCCAGTGGCCGCCGATGATGCCGATGAAGGTCAGCGGCACCGGGGTCAGGATCACCAGCGGCAGGCGGAACGAGCCGAACTGCGCCACGACCAGGATATAGATGCCGAGCAGCGCCACGATGAAGGCCGCGCCCATGTCGCGGAAGGTCACCCAGGTCACCTCCCACTCGCCGTCCCACAAGAGCGTCACCGTGCTCTCGTCCTCCGGCTGGCCGTTGAGACGGATGACGGGCTTTGGCAGGTCGCCCCAGTCCATCGCGTCGAGCGCGTCGCGCACCGCCAGCATGCCGTAGAGCGGCGCCTCGAAGTCGCCGGCGAGCTCCGCCGTCACCATGTCGGCGAAGCGGCCGTTGTGGCGGAAGATGAGATGCGAGGAGACCTCCTCGCGCACCTTCACCACATCGCCGAGTTCGACGACGCTGGTGCTGCCGGGCAGCACGTCGGCCGGGATCGGCGTCGCCAGAAACCGCTCGTCCAGCACCTTGTCGCCGCGCGCCCGCTCCAGCCGGATCGGGATCGGCGCCCGCCCCTCGCCGCGATGCGAATAGCCGAGCGTGCGCCCGCCGCCGAGGATTGCCAGCGTGTCGAAGACGTCGCTTTCCTGCACGCGGAAGAAGTCGAGCTCGTCGGTGGAGACAGTCACCCGCTTGCGCGGCGCCGGCACGCCATAGCTGTCGTCGATATCGACGATGAAGGGAACCGAGGCGAAGGCCTCGCGCACCTTCTCCGCCACCGCCCGGCGCGTCTGTGCGTCCGGCCCGTAGATCTCGGCAAGCAGCGTCGCCAGCACCGGCGGGCCGGGAGGCGGCTCCACCACCTTCAGCACCGTGCCGGCCGGCACGTCGAGCGCGGCGAGCTTCTGGCGCAGGTCGAGCGCCACCGCATGGCTCGCCCGCTCGCGCTCGCCCTTGGGCGCCAGCACCAGCGCGACATCGCCGAGCTGCGGCTCCTGGCGCAGATAGGCGTGGCGCACCAGCCCGTTGAAGTCGAAGGGCGCGGCGGTGCCGGCATGGGTCGTCGCCGAGACCACGTCCGGCAGCGCCATCGCGATGCGCGCCGCCGCCTGCGCCACCGCATCGGTCTGTTCCACCGTGCTGCCCTCCGGCAGGTCGATGGTGACGGAGAGTTCCGACTTGTTGTCGAAGGGCAGCAGCTTGACCGTCACGTCCTTGGTGGCGAACAGCACCATCGAGCCAAGCGTCGCCACGCCGACCAGCAGCAGGAAGATCCAGCTCCGCGCCTTGGAGGCGAGCACCGGGCGGGCGACCGCCAGATAGGCGCGGCCCAGCCGGCCACCCGAACTGGCCCCATGCCCGGTATCGTGCCCCGTGCCATGTCCCCCATGCACCGGCGCCTTGCCGGCGGCTTTCAGCATCAGCCAGGGCGTCACCGTCACCGCGACGAAGAAGGAGAAGATCATTGCCGCCGAGGCATTGGCCGGGATCGGGCTCATATAGGGGCCCATCATCCCGGAGACGAAGAGCATCGGCAGCAGGGCGGTGACGACGGTCAGCGTCGCGACGATGGTCGGGTTGCCGACCTCGGCCACCGCCTCGATGGCGGCCGTTCGCCGGTCGCGCCCATCGCCCATCGCCCAGTGGCGGGCGATGTTCTCGATCACCACGATGGCGTCGTCGACCAGGATGCCGATGGAGAAGATCAGCGCGAACAGCGACACCCGGTTCAGCGTGTAGCCCATCACCCAGGCGGCGAACAGCGTCAGCAGGATCGTCACCGGGATCACCACGGCAACCACCAGCGCCTCGCGCCGGCCGATCGCCGCCATCACCAGCGCGATGATCGAGAGCGTCGCCAGCCCCAGGTGGAACAGCAGCTCGTTGGCCTTCTCGTTGGCCGTCTCGCCATAGTCGCGGGTCACGGTGACGGTCATGCTGGCCGGCACCAGCGTTCCCTTCAGCGCCTCGACGCGGGTGAGCACCGCCTCGGCGACGGTGACCGCATTGGCCCCGGCCCGCTTGGCGACCGCCAGCGTCACCGCCGGCAGGCGGCTGCCCTCCCCCTCGCGCGCATACATCGCGGTGATCGCGTCGCTTTCGGAGAGGATGGCGATATCGGCGACATCGCGCACATAGACCGGCCGGCCGTCGCGGGTGGTCAGCACCAGATTGCCGATCTCCTGCGGGCTCGACAGCGTCTCGCCGGCGACCACGCTCACCTCGCGGGCCGCGCCGTCCTGCAGCGCGCGCACCCGGCCGCTCGGAAAGGCGCGGTTGGCGCCGCCGACCTTGCCGGCAAGCTGCTGCAGCGTCACGCCGTTCAGCGCCAGCCGTTCCGGATCGGGGTTGATGCGGATTTCCTCGCCGACCGCGCCGACCAGATAGGTGAGGCCGACATTCTCGACCTTCGACACCTCCACCTGCAACTCGCGGGCGATGCGGGTCAGCGCCGCCGGGGTGATCGCGTCTCCCGTCCCTTGCGCCGGGGTCAGCGTCAGCGAGACGATGGCGACATCGTCGATGCCGCGCCCGACCACCAGCGGTTCGGGAATGCCGACCGGGATGCGGTTCATGTTGGCCCGGATCTTGTCGTGCACGCGCAAGACCGCCGCGTCCGACGAGGTGCCGACAAGGAAGCGCGCGGTCACCAGCACGCCGTCGTCGCGGGTCTGCGAATAAACGTGCTCGACCCCGTCGATGCCCTTGACGATGGTCTCCAGCGGCTCGGTGACGAGCTTCACCGCGTCCATCGCCCTCAGGCCGCTGGCGTCGACATGGATGTCGACCATCGGCACGGAGATCTGCGGCTCCTCCTCGCGCGGCAGGGTGACGAGGGCGATCAGCCCGAGCGCCAGCGAGGCGAGCAGGAACAGCGGCGTCAGGGGTGAGACGATGAAGGCGCGGGTGAGCCCGCCGGCAATGCCGAGCCCGCCGCCGGGTGGCGTGGTCATGGGACAAGCACCTCGTCGCCGGGCGCGAGCCCTGAGAGGATTTCGGTAAAGGCCTCGCCGTCGAGGCGGACGGTGCCGCCGGTCAGCACGGTGCGCTCGACCGGCCCGTCCGGCCCGGCAAGGCGCACGAAGTCCAGGCCGGCGCGGGTGGTAACCGTGGCGGCGGGCAGCAGGACCGCCTGCCGCTCGCCGACCGGCACGCGCACCAGCACGCGGGCGTTGATGAAGTCGGTGTCGAGCCGCTCGACCTCGACATCGGCGATCACCCGGCCCGCCTGGATCGTCGGATAGACCTTGGCGAGGCGGCCGGTGAAGGCGGTGCCGTTGGCGCCGATCTCGATGGCGAGCCCGTCCTTGAGGCTGGCCGCATGGCGCTCGGGGATGGCAAGGCGCAGGAAGGTGCCGCCGCTGCCGAGCATCGCCACGGTCTCGCCGGCCATGATCACCGCGCCGCGTGTCGCCGGAACGGTGAGCACGCGCCCGTCGGCCGGGGCCAGCACCTCGCCTTCCTCGCCCTGGCGCACGGCGACGGAGCGCTCGGCGCCGGCGGCGGAGATCTGGTTGCGGATGACCTCGGCGGAGGTGGAGAGCTGCTCCAGCCGCTGGCGGGTGACGACGCCGCGCTCGACCAGGGTCTGGGCGCGGGCAAGTTCCGCCTCGGCGTTTTCGAGCTGGCTCTGCAGGGCGCGCAGCCGCGCGTCGATCGCCGCCACCTGGAAGGCGATCTTCTCGTCGGTTACAACGGCGATGCGCTCGCCGGCCCGCACGCTGTCGCCCTCTTCCACCGCCAGTTCGGCGATGGTGCCGCCGATGCGCGCGCGCGCCGGCACCTGGTCGCGGGCCTCGACGGTGCCGAACACGGCCTTCCATTCGGTCACGGCGCGTGTTTCCACGGTCATGGTTTCCGCCGCCAGCACCGGTCCCGCGAACGCGGCGACCGATGCTGCCAGCACTGCGGCACGCAGCATCATCCCGGTCTCCGTCAGAACGCCGTTCCCGGCGCGATGCCGAGACGGCGGAAGATCATCGCCGCCGGGCAGAAGCCGGTGAAGGCGGCCTGCAGCATGTTGACACCGATGAACACGGTGAACCACACGAAGAGCGGCGACACGGTCAGCGTCAGCACCACGGACAACAGCGTCATGACGCCGGCAAAGGCAAGAACGGCACGGTCGAGAGTCATCGGAACAGCCTCCAGGGAAAGTTATGTGTTCAAATATTAGTAACTTCTAAAATTGCGTCAATACGGGCCATTGCGGAGGTGAGGCGATTTCCGCGTGGAGGGGCCAAATGTCGCACCCTTCGGGGGACTTGCCGCAAAACCCGTTGGCCAATCGCGACCTGCTTTGTTAATCACGGCAGTCAGGCAAGCGAGGGGAGCCACATGACCGCAGCCGACCACGGCATTCTGCCGGCGCAGGCCGTCGCCGAGATGTTCGCGCGCGGCGAGATCAGTGCGCCGCGCCGTCCGGACGACGACCAGATCCAGCCGGCGAGCCTCGATCTGCGGCTCGGGCCGCTCGCCTATCGGGTGCGCGCCAGCTTCCTGCCGGGTGCCGGCGCGAAGGTGATGGAAAAGCTCGAGCGGCTGAAGCTGCATGCCTTCGACCTGACGCGCGGCGCGGTGCTGGAGACCGGCTGCGTCTATATCGTGCCGCTGATGGAGGCGCTGGCGCTGCCGCAGGACGTCTCGGCCACCACCAATCCGAAGAGCTCGACCGGCCGCCTCGACGTGTTCACCCGGGTGATCACCGACGAGGGCCGCGCCTTCGACACGGTGCCGGCCGGCTATCGCGGCCCGCTCTATGCCGAGATCAGCCCGCGCACCTTCCCGGTGCTGGTGCGCGAGGGTTCGCGCCTGTCGCAGATCCGCTTCCGCCGCGGCCAGCCGGTGCTGGACGATGCCGCCCTTTCCCTGGTCCACGCGCGGCACGGCCTCGTCTCGGGCGGCGAAGCGACCATCGGCGGCGGCGTGCATCTCACCATCGATCTGGAGGGCGCGGGCGAAGGCAGCCTGATCGGCTATCGCGGCAAGCGCCATACCGGCGTCATCGACATGGACCTGCGCGCCGGGCAGGACCCGCTCGACTTCTGGGAGCCGATCGTCAATCGCAGCGGCCGCGACCTGATCCTCGATCCCAATGAGTTCTACATCCTCGTCTCGCGCGAGGCGGTGCATGTACCGCCGCTCTATGCTGCCGAGATGGTGCCCTTCGACCCGCTGGTCGGCGAGTTCCGCGTCCACTATGCCGGCTTCTTCGACCCCGGCTTCGGCCATTCGGAGATCGGCGGCGGCGGCTCGCGCGCCGTGCTGGAGGTGCGCTCGCACGAGGTGCCTTTCATTGTCGAGCACGGCCAGACGGTCGGCCGGCTGGTCTACGAGCACATGCTCGCCCGCCCGGCGACGCTCTATGGCGAGGGCATCGGCTCCAACTACCAGGGCCAGGGCCTCAAGCTGTCGAAGCATTTTCGCTGAAGCGGGCGCCCAACACCGCTCTGGGAACGAATGGACCCCGGCGCGCGGCTTCGCCTGCGGCCGGGGTGACCTCGGAGGGTGGGGCGAGGCGGTGCCTCCCTCTCAGGAGGTCATCCCGGCCGCGCGTCAGCGCGAGCCGGGAACCATTGGCGCCCTCAGCAGGTGTGAGGCCGAGTGCCCCAGTTGCGCGTCTTCCCGGACGAGGCCGAAGGCCGATGATCCGGGACCGGGGAGCCGGAAGCGGTGGTGGAGTCCGGCGGGAGCGCGCCCATAGGCCCCCGGCTCGCCGATCCCGGCCAACGCCCCGTCCCGGCAATCGCCGTGCTAGCATCCCGCGCGAGGAGTGCCGGTGATTCTGGCGCTTCCGAAAGCGGGCGGGGAGGCTGACGCTACGTGATGGGAGAACGGGACCAGGCCCCCGACGGGCTGTCGGCGCGCGCGGCGCGGCGGCGCGACTGGGCGCGGCCGCTGCGCTTTCACCTCAGCACGGTGATCGTCGCCCTGCTGCTCGGCATCTCGCTGCCGCTCACCTGGCTTGCCCATGACCAGGGCACACGGCTCGCCACCTCGGCGGCGAGCGAGCGCATGAGCCTGCTCGGCCAGCGCGTCGCCGCCCAGTACGAGGCGGTGTTCAGGGACGGGCGCACGGCGGTGATGCTCGCCGCCGCCGCCGACACGCTGCTGGAGGACCCCACCGGCGACATGGCCGGCAAGGCGCTGTTTCTCGACCGGGTGCTCGACAGTTCGCCCCATATCGACGGGCTCTACGCCGCCCATGCCGATGGCAGCTTCCTGCATGGGGTCGGCGATACCGAGGCCTGGCGGCGGGCGCTCGACGCGCCGCAGGGCACCGACCACGCGGTGCGCAGCATCCAGCCGGCCGGCGAAGACGGCGCCCGCCATTCCGTCTGGCGCTTCCTGACCATCGACGGGCGCGAGCTTGCCCGCCGCGACGACGGCGCCACCCGTTTCGACCCACGCCGGCGGCCCTGGTACCGGGCGGCGGCCGCGGCCGGCGGCGCGCCGGTCACCGTCGGGCCCTACACGATGGCGACGACCGGCCAGCTCGGCCTCACCATCGCCGTCGAGGCGCCCGACGCGCCGGGCGCGGTGATCGGCGCCGACCTGCTGCTGGAGACCTTGAGCGATCTGCTGTCGCGCGAGGCGGTGTCGCCGCGGGCGCGCGGCTATGTCTTCGACGAGGCCATGCGGCTGATCGTCCACTCCGATCCGGCGATGATGGCCGCCTTGCTGCCGCAGCTTTCGGCCCGCTCGCGCCATGTCGCGGTCAGCGTCGACGACCCGCTTCTGCCCGCGATCCAGCCCTTGCTGGCGGGGGCGCGCGCGCCGGGCCTCCACCGGATCGAGGCGGGCGGGGAGACCTATCTCTTGGCGCTGGAGCCGGTGCGCGGGGCGGCGGAGCTCGCCGGCACCGTCGTTGCGGTTGCCGCGCCGCTCTCCGACTTCACCGCCGAAAGCCGGCTGCTCGTCGCCCGCGCGCTCGCCGTCTCGCTCGGTCTGATCGTGCTCGGCGTGCTCTCCGCCCTGCTGGTCGCGCGCCTGGTCAGCCGCTCGCTGACCCAGCTTGCGGACGATGCCGCGCGCATCGGCGATCTCGACCTTGAGACCCGCCCCCTCGTCTCCTCGCTGGTTGCGGAGATCAACACGCTGGCCGGCGCGCTCGCCACCGCCCGCACCGCCATCGCCAGCTTCGCGCTCTATGTGCCGCGCGAGCTGGTGCGCAAGGTCGTCGCTGCCGGGCGCCAGGACCCGGCCTCGGCCGAGCGGCGCGACGTCACCGTGCTGTTCACCGACATCCGCGACTTCACCACCCTGTCGGAGCAGCACGCGCCGGAGGAGGTGGTCGCCCTGCTCTCGGACTATTTCGAGCTGCTCAACCGCATCGTCGAAGCGCATGACGGGGTCATCGTGCAGTTTCTCGGCGATTCCATCTATGCCATGTGGAACGCGCCGGAGAGCAATCCGGACCATGTGGCGGATGCCTGCCGCTGCACCCTGGCGCTCACCCAGGCGGTCGCCGCCTTCAACGCGGAAGGCCGCGCGGCCGGCCGGCCCGAGCTCGTCACCCGCTTCGGGCTGCATACCGGCATTGCCGTCGTCGGCAGCGTCGGCGCCTCGACCCGGCGCCAATACACCGCCATCGGCGACACGATCAATGTCGCCTCGCGGCTGGAGGGGCTCAACAAGGAGTTCGGCACCACGGCGATGACCAGCGAGGCGGTGCGCCAGGCTGCCCGAGACGGCGCCTTCCTCTTCCGCCCGCTCGGCAGCACCCGGGTCAAGGGCCGGGCGGCGGAGATCGCCGTCTACGAGCTCCTGGCGAAGCCGGAAACGCCCGCCTGAAACGCCCGCCTGAACCACCCGCTCAGCGCTCGGCGAGGCGCCCGCGCAGCTCGCGCACCTCTTCCCGCAGCGCCCGCACCTCGGCCAGCACCAGCCCGGTCTCGTCGTGGATCGCCTGGCGGTCGGCCTCGGCGGTGTGCTCATGCTCCTGCTGCATCGCCGAGACGATGACGCCGATAAAAAGGTTCAGCACGGTGAAGGCGGTGCACAGGATGAAGGGCACGAACAGCAGCCAGGACAGCGGATAGACTTCCATCACCGGCCGGACGATGCCCATCGACCAGCTTTCCAGCGTCATCACCTGGAACAGGGTGTAGAACGAGCGGCCGATGGTGCCGAACCATTCGGGGAAGGAGGCGCCGTAGAGCTTCGTCGTCATCACCGCGAAGACATAGAAGACGAGCCCGAGCAGCAGCACGATCGAGCCCATTCCCGGCAGCGCCGCGACGAGGCCGCCGACCACCCGGCGCAGCGACGGCACCACCGAGATCAGGCGCAGCACGCGCAGGATGCGCAGGGCGCGCAGCACCGAGAAGGCGCCGCTGGAGGGCGTCAGGGCGATGGCGACGATGGCGAAGTCGAAGAGGCTCCAGGGATCGCGGAAGAAGGCCGGCCCATGCGCGATGATCCGCAGGGCGATCTCGATGGTGAAGACCGTCAGGATCAGCGTGTCGAAGGCGGAGAGCAGCGGGCCGACCGCGGCGACCGCCCGCTCGCTGGTTTCCAGGCCCAGCGTCACCGCGTTGAGGATGATCAGCGAGATGATCGCCGCTTCCCAGCGGCGCGACTGGACCAGGGCCTTGAGCCGTTCACGCATGTCTTCACTCTCCAACACGTTGCAGGGGCCCGATACCTTCCCCGATACCGTCCTGGCGCCTTCGCCAAGCCGGCCGGGCCCGTCCGGCGCCCGCGCCGGCCGGCACGAGAAGGGGTCATCGGCAGCGCAAAATCAAGGAGAAAGCAATTTCGCGGGAGAGCCGTCAACAGCCGCCCGCGAGGCGCTTGACAGCTTGCCTGCCCCGCGTCGATATAGAACCCGCGATGCGGGTGTAGCTCAATGGTAGAGCGAGAGCTTCCCAAGCTCCAGACGAGGGTTCGATTCCCTTCACCCGCTCCACGCCCTCCCCCCGGATGTTTTTGCAGATCGCCCGCCCGCGCGAGTGGCGCAGTGGGGTGAGGTGCGGGTGGTGATATTTGCTCGCGGAATTTGCGCGCGGGGATAGTGTGCTGAGGCGCGGATGGGGTGACCCTTCATCGCATACTAAGATACGGATCGCTGATCCGAGCATTTCTACGATGCAGAATCTACAAGACAGTGAGTGTTTACTAGGCAATCCTTGGTCAGCCGGTGGGCGATCCTGAACCGAGCGAGTTTCCGGTAAAAGAGAAGCACCTTAAAGCGCCTTAGATTTTGGGCGTCACACCGCCTTTTTTCAGAAGCGATGCGCCGATACGGAAGAGATCGGGCATGTCGTAGCGCCCGTCTGGACGGCTCGTAAGGACGCCCATCTTGGTTAGGCGCTCGGCGAGGTCGCGCTCTCTATCCGATAGATCAGACTTCCGAGAAGAAGCGATCAGCACAGGTGGAAGAGCATTCTCTCTTGTCGCAATTTTCACGGCAGCTGCCACTGTCGCGTTCTCTATCCAAGCGTCGAAGAACACCTGTGGCTCTGCTGGCACCCGTAGACCCGCGAGCGGTTGCAGAACCCGCTTGATCCAGGGATATTCCGTGTTGAGCTGTTCGATGCGGACTTTCGAGGCTTCCCGGAGCCCATCGCGAATCGTTTGCGGCATAAGGACGAGAGCGCCCGCATCTCGGGATTGGGACCGTTCCGCAGCGTTTTGCATCAGGATGAGAAAGCTGCGCGGGGTAACATCTCCGAGACCATCTGCCAGATGGTTATATGGCCAGTCGAAGGTTTTCCCCTTTCGCGGTCCTGCGCCCATGAATTGGCCCGCCATGGACTCGAAAAGCTTTTGCTGCTCTGTCTCATCGTTGGACAGCTTCCAAGTCCGCAGCTTCTCTTGTTTTTCTGGCGGCGTACCCAAGCCACAGGATTTGAGGAACCGAGCGAAGGCTTCGCTGGCATCCTCATCAAAGGCCAATCTCGCAAACATCAGCCCGTAGAGATCTGACTGCCTCCACCCGAGTTTCGCCGCGCCGCTGCGGAGCTTGGGCAGTTCCACAAATCTTAACGTGAGCTCGCTCAACTGGTCCGGACGCATAAAGAGCTTGGCCCGGATCGCATTGAACCCGCGTAATTCCCAAACGGCACGCATCAGAGCGTCGATAAGCGCACTAAGCCGTCCCCAATCCTCCGAGATTGCATCGAGCGCATCAAAGACGATGAGGAGAGTCTCGCCCCGATTGGTAAGGACGTCATCAACCTCCGCCATGATTTCGGCCCAATCCTCGGGATCCGCAAAACGGTTAAGCATTTCCCTGATATTGAACCTTGTATTAGGCTCAGTTACGGCTATTGCCGCGCGTACAATCACGGCTTGCCAAAAGCGATCTGCAGCGACCTTTTCTCGGCCATTTGGCACGTACTGGTCAATTTCGCCCTTCGACACGCCCGCGCGGCTCACACCGCCAAATCCGATCTGGACCTGGAGCCTGTCGAGGCCCAAGCGCGGGTAGAGCTCGGAGGCGAGTTCTCTGGTTTCCTTGTTATAGAGCACACTCGCCCAAAAGCTCTTACCGGCCCCCCGTGCGCCCAGAACAAGCGTGGTCGCCGGATCGAGCGCTTTACTATGTGCCATGGGCGCGAAGACGTCCCGCAGCTTGGCCTTGTCCGCTCCGACAATCGTCGTCGACGCGCTAGGGTCAAACCGCGCTATGGCCTCACGGATAGCGGTGATGTCCTCTGGTTTTGGAGGGTGAGACCTTTGGCGAACGCTCATTTGGGCAAATCCATCTGCTCGTCGAGCCAATCCAGAAGGTCTCCAAAGGTCGAGCGCACGAGCCGTTCATCGAGCTGGACGCGGTTCTCAACCGGATTAAAGCTGCGGTAGCGCTCGTCATTGAGAATGCGCAGCACGGGCACCGGCTCCTTGGGCAGGGGGGCCGGCGCGTCACTGTCCGCCCAGACCAGATCCAGATCGTCCGGCCCGAGCTTTTCGGGCTGTGCGAGCGAACCCTCATCCATGTTCCAGAGAGCGTTGAAACGCTCCTGAGCGATCTTCTCGTCCGCAGGATCCGCCTTGGCCTGTACGAACCATGCGTTCTCTTCCCAGGCCTCCCCCCCGGGAAGGCGTTCGCGGATGTGGGCCAAGAGCAAGGCGTAGCCTTGGAAGGTCTGCGGCTCATTTATGCCAAAAAGAAGCACTTTCGCCCCGAGCCCAAGGACCGGAGCCGCCGTGGTTTCATGCAGGCCAGCACGCCCGTCGATCAACACCACATCATAGTCGCCGGTTGCCTCAAAACTCTCAAGCATTTCTTGCAGTTGAACGCGAAGGGGAACGGGCGCGCCATCGCGGATGTCTTCCAAGCTTGCCCGGGCGATCTTGGCAAGCGCATCGGCTGGATGTGCCATGGTTTGGCTGCCAAAGGCGGGCACGACGGAGATGCCGTCCAAAAGCGAAGACTTGCCAATGCAATCGGCGCGAAACGTATTGTCAGTACCGGATATCCCATTCTCGACAAGCCAATCTACGACACCGTAAGTGGGTAGTTCTTCTGGCTTCAAGAGCGTTGCACCGAGCCCTGGAGCTTCGAGGTCGAGATCCACAGTGAGCACCCGCAAGCCTGCCTGGGCCAGATGCGTCGCCGCGATAGAAAGGGCAGTGGAGCGGCCCACGCCGCCCTTGATGCTGACAAATGCAATCCGCGGGATCTTTCCTGGCTTGAGCACAGGGCGCGCCATCCAATCCGCACCGACAATACGGCGGTCGAGAAGTCGGATTTTCAGTCCGTTGATTGTCAGAACGGGTGCGGCATGGGCCTCGTCGATGATCCGGGAGACGCCCGGCGCGTCGCGCCCGCGCACCGGATCTTCGGGCCGCGCATAGGGGCCAAGGCGCTCTGCAATCGCACTGTTCAAATGGTCAAGATCTGCGGCAGGAGCGACGTCCAGAATGACCCCCAGGCGCCCCTCAAAGTCCCGGATCACGATAGGGGCTGCGGCGGCCAGATCTCCAACATACGCGGCATTGAGGCTCGCGACGAGTTGCGGGAGGCTGTCATCGAAACGAATGGGGTACTTCATGGCAAGGCCGCCCGAGCTTCGTCTGCGTGAGAGCGCCAACGGTCCAGAGTTGCTGCGTCAGGACGCGTGCCGTCGCTATAGCGGATGTCGATAGCCCAGCCTTCCATGTAATGCGGATCGGTAAACCTCGTAAACTGTGCAGCTACACGCCCTGAAATAGCGTCACGGAGTTTGGTTTTGAGAATAGGAAAATGGGCGTAGACGGGCCCGTCTTTACTATCAGTGGTCCAAGGGATTTCACGGTACAATGCTTTGATCGCACACTCTGCAGCAATCCCATAAAGATAGCCCGCGGTCGTGCGGTCGGGAGCTGCTGCATTCCTGAGGCGCTCAGCAGCATTCCAATTTCGATGGGCAGCCTTGGTCATGTTGGACGTGAATTGGCTCATGGAACTCTGTTAATATCTAGCGCGCCTGTTGCCAAGCCTCGTGCTTAGGCCAGCCGGTCGAGCCGGTCTCGGGGTCGCGGCCGGGCCGTTCCTGCACCCCAGACTCTCTCATGAAAAACCGGGCCGGGGATAACAATCCGGCCCTCTCCTCTCGGCCTCCCCTCTCCGCCCGGCAGGCGGTCCGGTCGGCGGGCGGGCGGCCGGGCCGGGTACCCGGTCCCTCTCCTGACCAACGCCTCGGCTTGCCCTGCCGATTTCGGGCGACCGGCCAATTTCGGAGCGTTTGCGACGCCCGTCGCAATTTTCGGGCTTTTTGAGACGGGATTTTGCAAAATTCCGCGCAAAATTTCTCAATTTTCCGTAGCGACAAAAATACGCCTGTTTTCAGTTGGTTAGCCGGAGATTCCTGCCGCCGCGCCGCCGTTTCGGGCGTTTCGCGCCGCTTTGCCGCACGTCCTTCCTTCGCCCGTCCCCCGCCATCCCAGTTGTCCCCGCTTGACAGGATTGGGACGCTCGTCCTAAATCAGCATTAGGACAATCGTCCCAGACAGGCACTATTCCCTGTCCGGGCAGCAACCAGAGGAAGGGTGTGGGAGATGGCGCGCGCGACCCGTGACCAGATCGTCGGCGAGGCCGACCGGCTGTTTTACCAGCAGGGGTTCGAGCACACCTCGTTTGCCGATATCGCGGCGGCGGTCGGCATTTCACGCGGCAATTTCTACCATCATTTCAAGACGAAAGACGAAATCCTCGTTGCTGTGATCGACCGGCGGCTGGAGGCAACGCGCGCTCTCCTAGTGGCCTGGGAGAGCGAGGCCGGCGACAGTCCGCCGGCGCGCATCCGCTGCTTCATCCGCATCCTGATCGCCAACCGGGCGAAGATCCTGCGCCACGGCTGCCCGGTCGGCACGCTGACCGCAGAGCTTGCCAAGATCGACCATCCGGCGCTGAGCGATGCCGGCCGTCTCTTCGCCCTGTTCCGCGACTGGCTGGCGCGCCAGTTCACCGCGCTCGGCCTTGGCCCGGATGCCGACCGTCTGGCGCTGCATCTGATCGCCCGCAGCCAGGGGATAGCGACCCTTGCCAATGCCCTCGGTGACGCGGCTTTCGTCGACCGGGAAGTCGAGGGTCTCACCCGCTGGCTCGACCGCACCGTGCCGGCAAGCGCCTGATCGGTCTCACTTTTACAGGGAGAAAGCCATGTTCGTCGTGTTCTTGAAATTCGCCGCCAACCGGGCGGAGGCGCCCCGCCACATGGACGGGCACAACGCCTGGATCCGCCAGGGCTTCGAGGACGGCGTCTTCCTGCTCGCCGGCAGCCTGGTGCCGGGTATCGGGGGCGCGGTTCTCGCCCGCGGCGAGCCCCGCGAGGCGCTCGAAGTGCGCGTTGCCGCGGACCCGTTCGTCAAGGAGGGCGTCGTCAGCGCCGAGATCCACCAGATCGCGCCGGGCCGCACCCACGAAGGCCTTGCCGCCCTGCTCGCCTGAGCTTCGGTCGGGCGCGCTGGCTAGAGGCCCTTTTCGGCGATCGCCGTGCCGGCGGCCCAGCCCGACGACCAGGCCCACTGGAAGTTATACCCGCCGAGCCAGCCGGTGACGTCGACCACCTCGCCGATGAAATAAAGGCCGGGAACAGCCTTCGCCTCCAGGGTTTTCGAATTGAGGCCGGCCGTGTCGACGCCGCCGAGCGTCACCTCCGCCGTGCGGTAACCCTCGCTGCCGAGCGGCATCACCTCGAAGCCCTGCAGCGTCGCGGCGATGGCGGCAAGCTTGCGGTCGCCGGTCTCGCCCATCTGGCCCGTCCAGCCGTGGCGGGCGGCCATGTAGCCGGCGAGGCGCTTCGGCAGGATCTCGGCGAGCGCATTGGCAAGGCTGCGGCGGCCGTTGTCCTGGCGCGAGGTGCGCAGTTCGGCCAAAAGTTCGCGGTCCGGCAGGAAGGCGATGCGGATCGGCTGGCCCTCGCGCCAGTAGGACGAAATCTGCAGGATCGCCGGGCCGGACAGGCCGCGATGGGTGAACAGCATCGCCTCGTCGAACGAGGTCTTGCCGAAGGAGACGCGCACGGGCGCCGCGACGCCGGCGATCTCGCGGAAGCCCGCCAGCATGTCTTCGGCGAAGGTCAGCGGCACCAAAGCAGGCCGGGTCTCTGTGACGGCAAGGCCGAAGCGCTCAGCGATGCGGTAGCCAAGGCCGGTCGCGCCCATCTTGGGGATCGACTTACCCCCGCAGGCGACGACGAACTGGCGGCAGGCGACAGTCGCCGCGCCCTCGCCGCCCAGCGTGACGCGGAAGCCGTTGTCCCCGCGCTCCAGTTCCTCCAGCGTCGTCGACAGCCGCAGCTCGGCGCCGGCCGCGCCCATCTCCGAGCGCAGCAACGCTATGATATCATTGGCAGAATTGTCGCAAAAGAGCTGACCCAGCGTCTTCTCGTGCCAGGCAATCCGGTGGCGCTCGACCAGCGCCAGGAAATCGCGGGCGGTGTAGCGCCCGAGCGCGGACTTGGCGAAATGTGGGTTATCGGACAGGAAGTTACGGGCGGATGCTCCGAGATTGGTGAAGTTGCAGCGCCCGCCACCGGAAATGCGGATCTTCTCGCCCGGCGCCTTGGCGTGGTCGACGACGAGCACGCGCCCGCCCCGCGCGCCGGCATGGGCGGCGCACATCATACCGGCGGCGCCGGCCCCGAGAATGACGGTGTCGAAGCGCTCAAGGCGCATGGCGGGTTTCCAGGTGGGAACGTGCGATCATGCGGCAAGCCATGCCGGATCGCGCGGCCGCTGGCAACACGCTGGAAGCGCCTTTCACATCTCCGGGGTCACATCTCCAGCAGGTCGAGCCGCTCGCCGAGTTCGCGCCGGGCGATGTCGACGACGCCGGCATGGTGGGTGAAGAGGATCGGCTGCAGCGTCTGCGAAAGGCCCGCCAGCGTGCGCAGGCCGGCGGCGGTGCGCACGTCGTCGAAGGTCTGGAACAGGTCGTCGCCGATGAAGGGCACGGCCTCCGCCCGCTTCGCGTAGTCAGCGAGAAACGCAAGGCGCAGCGCCAGATAGAGCTGGTCGCAGGTGCCGTCGCTCAAGCCGACGAGGCCGACGGTGGCGCCCTCCGGGCGCCGCGCCAGCAGCTCCGCCCGATCGTCCTCGCCGAAGCGGCGGGTCAGCCCGTCGAAGGAGCCGGAGGTGAGATCGGCGAACAGCCGGCCGGCATGTTCCAGCAGCGGATCGTCCTGGCGGGCGCGGTGCCGCTCCAGCCCGGCGGACAGCAGCAGCGAGGCGAGCCGGGTGACGAGCCACTGGCGGCCGAGGTCCTGCAGCTCCGCCTCGGCGGCAAGCCGCTCGAAGGCGGCACGCTCGGCCCCCTCCCCAGCCTCCGCCCGCTCGCGCTCGGCAACCGCCGCATGGAGGGCGGCGAGCGCCTCCTTCATGCCGGCGGTCAGCGCCTCGATCTCGCCGGCAAGCCGCTCCAGCCCGGCCTGGGCGGCGCCGTCATCGAGATCCGCCAGCTCTTCGGCGATCGCCTCGCGCGGCTCGCCGGCGGCGATCTCGGCAAACAGCGCCAGCGCCTCGTCGAGCGTGGCGGCAAGGCCGTCGCGCTCCGCCAGACGGGCAGCGAGCAAGGTCATGTCGCCCGCCCGCAGCGCCTCGGGAAGGTCGCCGCACAGGTCGGAAAGCTGCGTTGCTGCGCCCGCCTGCCGCTCGTCGGCCCTGGCGAGTTCGGTACGGGCCCGGGCGAGCGCCTCGCCTGCCCCTTCCGCGCGGGTCAGCGCTGCGCGTTCCTCGGCCAGGCGGCGCTGCAACGCCTCGACCAGCCGGTCGGTCTCCTCGCCCGCCGCACCCTCGGCAAGGCTCGGGGCGACACGGTGCAGCAGGTCGAGGGCCGCAGTCGAGAATGCCTCGTTGTCGCGCTGCATGCCGCGCACCCGGCGGGCGAGCTTGTCGCGCTCGGTGAGCGCGGCCGGCAGGGCGCGCCAGACCTCCAGCGCGGCGCCGGCCGCCTCCGGCGAGGCGCCGGGATCGAGACCCACGCCGGCAAGCGCCGCATCGAAGCCCTGCCGCCAGGTCGCAAGCGCCTCGTCGGCGGCGGCGGTCTCGCGGGTCAAGCGGTCGAGGCGCGCCGCGGCATCGCCGAGACGGGCGGCCAGCGCGCGGCCCTGCTGGAACGCGTCCGCCCGGCGCTCCAACTCGCCCTCGACAAGCCGCAGCAGGGCAAGCCCGTCGCCCGCCGGATCGCCGGGTGCCGCCACGGCCAACCCCAATTCGCCGGCAAGGGCGGCAAGGCCCGGCACGGCACGGGTGGAGCGGGTCTCCAGGTCGTCGATCCTGGAGACGAGATCGGCCAGTTCCTCGCGCTGCTCCAGCCAGCGCTCGACCGACTTTCGCCAGTCGGTCATGGCGGTGGGGCCGGCCGGCGCCAGCGCCAGCGGCGCGAACAGCGCGGCCCAGGCCTCCTTGGCGGCGGCGAGATTGGCGGAGAGCTGCGCGCCGACCGGTGCGGCCTCGGCGCGGCGCGCCAGCAACGCTTCGCGCCGGGCGACGTCCGCCGCATGGCGCGAGACGCGGTCGGCCTCGGCAATGGCCCGGTCGGCGAGGTGGTCCGCCTCGCGCAGCAAGGGCTGCGCCGCCTCCAGAGCAGGCTTGCCGCCATCCGGGACCTGCGCAAGCGCCTCGTCGCGCTCGCGCCGCGCGGCATCGATGCGGGCGCGCGAGGGCATGTCGCCGCCGCGCTCGCTTTCGGCTATGGCGGCATCGAGGCGGGCAAGGTCCTCCGCCCACACGGCCTCCTGCTCGCGATGGCGGCGCAGCGCCTCGCCGATCTCCTCGAAGCGGAGACGATGCTCGCCAATGAGCTCGAGGCTGGGCAGCGGCGCGGCGGCAAGGCCTTCCGGATCGGCGACCGGCGGGGTCAGCCGCGCGGCGGCCTCGGCCAGCCGGCGAGCCAGGCGCTGGCGCTCGGGCAGCAGCCGGTCGCGCTCCTCCAGCAGGCGGATCTGCGGGGCAAGCGCGGCCAGCCGGGCACGCAAGGGCGCCGGATCAGCGGGCGGCCCCTCCCCGGCTCCGGCGGACAGGCGCTCGAAGGCCGCGCGCTCCTCCTCCAGCATGGCGGCGAGGTCGGCTCGCTCGCGCCGCAGCTCCTCACCCTCGGCAAGGCGCGCGGCGAGATCGGCAAGGGCCGCGTCGGTGGGCTGGCGGGCGCGGATCGCCTCGCTGTCCTGCGGCTCCAGGGCAAGGCCGAGACGGCGCAACTGGGCGCTGAGCGCATCGCTCAGGTCGCGCGCCTCGCGCGTCACGCGCGGAATGTCGCGCTGGCGCTGACGGAAGGCGCCGATCTCGGCATGCAGCGCGGTGACCTCGGCCGCGGCCTCGATGAGCGGGCGATCGACCGCAATGCCGCGCGCCAGCTCTTCCGCCTCCCGCAGGCGGCGGGCCGCCTCGCGCTGCGCCTCGGCTGTCATGGCTGCGGCGGCAAGCGCCTCCTCCAACCGCCGGGCAAGACCACGGGGCACGCCGGCCAGATCGGCAAAGGCGGCAAGGCGGGCCTCGCTCACCTCGATCCTGGCAAGCAGCGGCTTGAGACTGACCAGACGGGCAAGGCGCTCGCGGCGGGCATGGGCGTTGCTGAGCCGCGCCTCGGCCCCGGCCAGTGCCTCGCTCGCCGTCTCGACCGCCGTGTTGAGCGCCTTCCATTCGCCCTCGCGCAACTGGCGCTCGCGCTCCTCGCGGCGGGCGGCGTTATGACGCTCAAGCACCTGATAGATCTTCCGGCTGCCGGAGGCGCGCGGGGCGAACAGGCCGTCCGCCTCGCGGTCGAGATCGGCACGCAGGGCATTGAGCCCGTGCAGGCCCGAGGCGGCGGCGAAGATCTCGCCGCCCTCGCCGTCGCCGGCCAGCAGCAGGCGCCCGCCCTCGCGCAGGCGCGCGGAATCGAGCCCGAAGGCGAGCTGGAACACCTCGCGCGTCAGCCCGCCGAGAAAGGGCGCCAAGGCATCGTCGGAGAGCGGCGCCTCGCCCTCGTCGTCGGCGAGCAGGGTGTTCTTGCGGCCCTTGCGTCGGCGCAGGGACAGGCGGGTGCCGCGCGCATCGACGAGCGTTGCGCAAACGCGCAGGCTCGGCGCCTCATGCAGGAAATCGTAGCGCCGCTCCTCCGCGCCGTCCGCCGCTCGCCGCTTCTCGCTGAAGCCGAACAGCAGGTCGCAGATGGCGGCGAGCGCCGAGCTCTTGCCGGCCTCGTTGGGACCGTAGACGAGATGCAGGCCGGCGCCGGGGCGAAAGCACAGCTCCCGGTCGGTCAGGCTTCCGTAGCGCAAGAGGTGCAGCCGCTCGATCCGCATGGCGCTCAGCTCCCTGCCGCGATGCGCTCGGCGAGCAGCGCCCGCGCCTCGGCGACCAGCGTGTCGAGTTCCTCGCCAAAGGGAGCGGCCGGATCGACCAGGCCGGCAGGCAGCTTGTTGACGAGCAGGGCGACCTGGCCGGCCGCCTCCTCGCGAAAGGCCGGATCCTCGGCCGCCTCGGCAAGCAGCGCGGCAAGGTCGAGCGAGGGATCGAGCGGCACGACCGGGCGGGCATCGGCGGGCGGGGCGAGGTCCAGTTCCAGCTTCTCCAGCCAGGCCTCGGCATCGGCCTGATGGCAGGCGTTCTGCATCTCGTCGATCAGCAGCGCCCGGTTGGCGAGTGCCCAGCCATGGAGCGGGCTCTCGCCGGAAAGCCGCAGGCGCAGGGCGAGCGGGCGCCCTTCGGCCGCCGCCACATGCGGGCGCAGCGCCTCGCGGGCCGCAGCGACGAGGGAGGCGAGATCCTCCGCCCCGCCGGCCGCAATCTCGACGCGCGCCCAGCGCGCTTCGTCGACGATCATTCGCTCGATGCCGGACACCTCGCCGTCGGTGACCGTGACCAGCACGGCGCCCTTCTCGCCGGTCTCGCGGATCGAGCGGCCCTGGATGTTGCCGGGAAAGACCACCGGCGGGTCTTCGCTCACCACCTCGAAGGCATGGACATGACCGAGCGCCCAGTAGCCGTAGCCGCGCGCGGCAAGATCAGCGAGGGAACAGGGCGCGTAGTCGGCATGAGGCGG
Organism: Stappia sp. TSB10GB4; assembly: GCF_900185745.1. Classification (NCBI taxonomy): domain Bacteria; kingdom Pseudomonadati; phylum Pseudomonadota; class Alphaproteobacteria; order Hyphomicrobiales; family Stappiaceae; genus Stappia; species Stappia sp. TSB10GB4. The sequence goes on from NZ_FYAV01000032.1 coordinate 34,370, forward strand.
GCGGCCCGTCAGCGAGGTGTGCAGCACGCCGATGTTGAAATGACCCGGCAGCGGCGCTGGATAGGCGGCGGCGAGGTTCTCGCCGACCTGCCGGTCGGGGAAGCTCTGGCCGTGCAGGGCGACGCGCAGGTCCGCCAGCACATGCGTCTGCGGACGGCGGGTGCCGAAGCTCGTGACGTTGTCCGGCAGGGTAACGGCGCGGGTGACGACGCTTTCGGCGTCGTGATTGCCGCGCAGGATGAAGACCGGAATGCCGGCGCGCTGCAGCCGCGCCATCTCGCGAGCGAAGAACAGGCCGACGGAATTGTCGCGCCACTCGCCGTCATAGACGTCGCCGGCGATGACCATGAAGGCCGCCCCCGCCTCGATGGTGCGGGTGACGAGGGTGGACAGCGCGGTGCGGGTCGCCTCGCCGAAGCGCCGGGCGATGGCGGGGTCGCGCAGGGCGAGCCCGGTCAGGGGGCTGCCGAGATGCAGGTCCGCCGCATGAACGAAGGAAAAGGACGACACGTCGCGCACCAGTCGGGAATCACGAGGGAAACGAAAAGTCAGGTTAGTGGGTTTTGCCGCCGCTTTGAACGCCCGGCAGGCCGGAGGGGCGACGGGCAAGGCCGTGCTCGGTCTTCTGCCAGCGATGCGGCCGGCGCACCAGGTCGACGACGGCGGCATAGAAGGCGCAGCTCTGGGCCAGCCAATAGGCCGGGATGAGCAGCAGGTCGAGCAGCGAGGGCAGGCGCGAGCGGGCCGCCGCCCCGGCGATCGCCAGCAGCGTCATGCTGGCATAGCAGAGTGCGACACTGGCGCCGGCCAGCGTCAGCACCACGCCGCCGAGCACGTCGAAGCGCGGCAGCAGGCCGGCAATGCCCGAGCCGTAGAGCAGCAGGATGGCGACGAAGAACGGGTGAGCGGCCAGCGTCACCACCATCGCCAGCAGGTAGACGAGCAGCACCGCAAGGCGCGTGCACCGCACCTCGCCGGCAAGGCGGAAGGGGTCGCGCAGCGTCACCAGCAGGGTCTGCAGCCAGCCTTTGAGCCAGCGGCTGCGCTGGCCGTGCCAGGCGCGCCAGGCAAGCGGCACCTCTTCGAAAGTGGTGGAGGCAAGCACCTGCATCGACCAGCCGGCGCGCACCAACCGCACGGCAAGGTCGGCGTCCTCGGTGACGTTGTAGGGGTCCCAGCCTCCCACCGCCTCCAGCGCCGCGCGGCGGAAGTGGTTCGACGTGCCGCCGAGCGGAAACGGCAGGCCGCGCGCCGAGAACCAGGGCAACTGGCAGTCGAAGAGACCGGCATATTCCAGCAGGAACTGGCGCGGAAAGAAGCGATGGCCGCGATGGTCGATCGCCAGATGCCCCTGCAGCACCGCGACGGTGGGCGGCAGTTCGGCGAAGCGGGCAGCGGCCAACAGCAACTGGTCCGGCTCCGGCCGGTCTTCTCCATCATAGATGGCGATCAGTTCGCCGCGCGCATGGTCAAGGCCATGGACGAGCGCGCGCGGCTTGGTGCGCGGCCCCGCGCCGGCCACCGTCAGCACGCGCATACAGGGCGCCAGGTGCGGCTCCAGCGCAGCGCGGGTCTCGCTGTCGTCCTCCTCCAGCAGGAACAGGATCTCCAGCCGATCGCGCGGATAGTCGAGTGCCTCCAGATGGCGGACCAGGCTCGCCGCCACCCGCGCCTCGCGGTAGAGCGGCACCAGCACGGAGTAACGCGGCAGCCGGCCCGGCGGCAGCAGGCGCCTGGGGCGTGGGCTCGGCGTCTGGCTGAGGCCGGCGGCAAGCCGCAGTGCGCCGAGCAGCATGCCGAGCAACGTCACCAGCACCGACACGAAGATGACCAGCGCCTCGACGCTGAGCAGCCGCCCGAGGCAGAAGGCGGCAAAGGCAAGGCCGGCGACGGCGATCTGTCCGCGCGTCAGCACCGCGCGGGCGCTGACCTCGGGCCGCTCGCTCGCCAGCCGCAGGCCGGGCACGGCGGCGCGGGCAGCCAGATCGAGCGCCGCCGGCGTGGCAATGGCCAGCCGGGTCCGCAAGGACGGGGTCCGCGCCAGCAGGGCGCGGATCGCCGGCACGGTCTCGGGCAGCGGCGCGAACACCGCCAGCCGCTCGCCGGACGGCGTGCGCCCGCAGAAGAGCGGGCCGGAAAAGCCGGGCGGCGGCAGAAGCTCAAGCTGCGCATCCGCTCGGAAACTGCCCCGTGGCAGGAAAGGAAGACCGAGCGACTGGGCGAGCGCGGCGTAATAGGCCTCGGGCGCCACCAGCCCCTCCTCCATCAGCAGCCGCGCCAATGCGCCTTCGCGCGGACCGACCCGGCGGGCGAGCGCCACCATATGCGCATCGGCAAGGCCGCGTCCGCGCAACAGCTCGAGCTCCTCCGGGAGCGCCCGCGCCGAGGCCGGCAGAGCCCGAACGATCTGGCCGACCAGGCTCGGCGAAGCGGAGGGCCGAGGTCTGACCACGCGCAACGGATGGCTGGACGCGGACACGGATCGATGTGATAGGATCGCGGCGGCGCGGGCGACCTGAGGAAGCGCGGGATCGGGAAACTGCCCGTCGGCCACCAAGGTGCAGGCCCGTCAACAGGCAGGCATGAGAGAGCGGAGACGACGGCATGCGGGCGCGCCATGGCCCGCCGGAGAGCGCAGCGGCGACGGACAGGCCGGCGGCGCGGCACGGTGGAGGCGCAAGCCTCTGGTCTTCATTGCGGTTCGCCCCCCGACAAACGGCCAAGACAGTGATGCGATTTGATAGCAGGACCTTGAGAATTGCAACCTTTGCTTTCATTTCGGTTGCAGGATTCGCCCTTTTCGCCGGACCTTTCGCCTGCCCGGCCGCGGCGCAGGACGGGCCTCCTACGGTCACCGTGCCGAATTTCTGGGATCCGCGCAGCGGCGGCGACCGGCCGGCGGTGCCGCCAGAGACGATCCGCTTCCTTGCCAGCGACGATTTCCCACCCTTCTCGTTTCGCGACGGGACGGGGCGGCTGACCGGCTTCAACATCGACCTGGCGCGGGCGATCTGCGAGGAACTAGACGCGGCCTGCTCTCTGCGCATCAAGTCCTTCGACGCCCTGGTGCCGGCCCTGGTGCGCGAGGAGGGCGACGCCGTCATCTCCGGCCTCGCCATGAACCCGGCCAACGTCAAGACGCTGCTGTTTTCCGATCCCTATATCGGCCTGCCGGCGCGGTTCGTGGCGCTGCAGGACGTCGAGATCGAAACAACGCCGGAGGCGCTGGCGGGACGCAAGATCTCCGTCGTCGCCGGCACGGTGCACGAGCGCTTTCTGCGCGCCTATTTTTCCGATGCGCAGATCCTCCCGTTCGACAGCGCAACGGAAGCGCGCGCGGCGCTCGGCACCGAGGAAGCGGTGGTGCATTTCGGCGACGGGCTATCCCTGTCGTTCTGGCTGAACGGCAAGACCTCGGGAGACTGCTGCGCCTTCGTCGGCGAGCCGTGGATCGAGCCGGGCTATTTCGACCGCGGCATGACCATCGCCTTCCGCAAAGAGGACGCGCTGCGGCAGGAGGCGGTGAACCACGCGCTCTATCGGCTGCAGGTGAAGGGCGTCTATGGCGAACTGTACCTGCGCTACTTCCCCGTCAGCTTCTACTGAGCGGCATCGCGGGGCGGCGCCTCGCGGCACGGTTCGGGCTCCGCCGCCGGCCGGGATATCCGGGGCCGCAGGCCGCTGTCGGGATAAAGGCGCGTGAACGGCAGGGCGAGCGACCACAGATAGCGGGTCGGCCCGTCGTGCTGGTATTCGTCGAGGCCGATCACCATCGCCTCGTGCCCGTCGGCCGGCTGGTCGACATAGGTGCGGAACAGCCGGTCCCAGACGGACAGGTTGAAGCCGTAGTTGGAATCCGTCTCCGTCCGGATCACCGAATGGTGGACCCGGTGCATATCCGGCGTGACGACCAGCAACCGCAACCAGCGGTCCAGCGCCAGCGGCAGGCGAACATTGGCGTGGTTGAACATGGCCGCGCCGTTCAGCACCACCTCGAAAACCAGCACGGCAACCGCCGGAATGCCGAAGACGAGGACGATCGCCGCCTTCCACAGCATCGAGAGGATGATTTCCAGCGGATGGAAGCGAAGCGCCGTGGTCACGTCAAAATCGCGGTCGGCGTGGTGCATCCGGTGGAGGCGCCACAGCAGCGGGACCTTGTGCGAGGCCCAATGTGCGGCCCAGACGGCGAAGTCCAGCAGGATGAAGCCGAGCAAACCGGCCAGCCACAGCGGCAGGCCGAGCGCGGGAAAGAGCCCGAGTTCACGCTCGCTCGCCCACAGCGCGACGCCGACGGCGGCCATCGGGAAGACGATGCGCAGGACGAGCGTGTCGGTGCCGACGATGGCAAGGTTGGTGGTCCAGCGGCGGGCCCGCGAGAACAGCCGCTCGCGGCGCGGCAACACCAGTTCGACCCCCGCCATGACGGCGAAGACGCCGAGAAACAGCAGCAGCCTGACGGTTGCCTCGCTCATTGGCTCCTCATCTTTCTTCGCCGGTTGAGAACGGCGCTTGCACCCTACTCCATCCCGTGAGACAGGAGCGACCGAACCTCAATCAACAGATCGCGACCAAGGGCCACGGATGACCGAGCTACTCTGGACCCTCCCGCAAGGTGATACACCGCGCGCGGCGACGCTGCTGCTGGCCCATGGCGCCGGCGCGGCGATGGATTCCGGCTTCATGAACCGCTTCGCCGGGCATGCGGCGGCCGGCCTTGCCGTCGCCCGCTTCGAGTTCGCCTATATGGCGGGACGGCGCAACGGCGGGGCGAAGCGGCCGCCGCCCAAGGCAGATCTGCTGGTCGGAGAGTACCAGACCGCGCTGCAGGAGGTGCTGAAGAGCGTCGAGGGTCCGGTTCTGGTCGGTGGCAAGTCGATGGGCGGGCGCGTCGCCGCCATGCTGGCCGCCGGCGGCTCGCTGCCGAAACGGGTCTTGGGCGTCGTCTGCCTCGGCTATCCCTTCCATCCGCAGGGCAAGCCGGACGACTGGCGGATGGCCCCGCTGGAAGGCGCGCGCCGGCCGGTGCTGATCGCGCAGGGCGACCGCGACGGCTTCGGCAATGCCGCTGAGCTCGCCGAGGTCAGCCTGCCGGCCCATGTCGAGCTTGTCTGGCTGGAGGATGGCAACCACGATCTTGCCCCGCGCGGGGCGTCGCCGGCCACCTGGGACGGCAATCTCGCATTGGCCGCGCAAGCCGCTGCCGACTTCGCAAGACGGCTCGCGAATGCGTAGGGCCGACGCGCCTTTTTCCCTGCCGCATTTTCACGACGCGGCGCTGTGCGCCCGCTTGAAAATGCGGCCGCCTATTCCGCCGGCACCTGCGCCGGCGGGCCGGAGCGGCCGGTGTCGCCACCGCCATCGCGATGCGGGTCGCGCTGCACGCTGACCATCCGCCGCAAATCGTCGCCGATACCGATCAGCGCCGGCACCAGCACCAGCACGAGAAGCGTGGCGGTGGCCAGGCCGAAGACGATGGTGATGGTCATCGGCATTAGGAAACGGGCCTGCAGGCTGGTCTCGAACAGCAGCGGCGCGAGGCCGCCGATCGTCGTCAGCGAGGTCAGCAGCACCGCGCGCAGACGGTCCTGGGCGGAGGCGACCGCCGCCTCGGCGATGCTGCGTCCATCCTTGATATGATCCTCGAACCGGTCGACCAGGATGATCGAGTTGTTGACCAGGATGCCCGACAGGCCGAGCAGACCGACGAAGCTGAGGATGGTCAGGTCGTAGCCCATCAGGTAGTGGCCCGAGACCGCCCCGACGACGCCGAAGGGGATGATCGACATCACCGCCAGCGGCTTGAAATAGCTGGCGAAGATCGCGGCCAGGATCAGATAGATCATCGACAGGGCGGCGACCATGCCGAGTTGCAGGTCGGAGAAGGCGGCGCGACGCTCCTCCTCGCGGCCGGAATAGCGGTATCCGACACCGTGCTTGCCGGCGAGTTCCTGCATCTTGCCGGTCTCAAGGTCGCGGACGATCTCGATGTTGGAGGTGACATCCGCATCGACATCGGCCGAGACGGAGACGGTGACGCGCCCGTCGCGGCGCTGGATCACCGAGAAGCTCTCGCGCTCGTCCAGCGTCACCACCTCGCTCAAGGGCACGAACTCGCCGCTCGGAGCCCGCAGCGACAGCTCGCGCAGGGCACCGCCGCCAAGCGCCACCTCCTGCATGACGCGGATGGTGATCTCCTCCTCGCCACGGGCAAAGCGCCGCGGGATCGAGCCTTCGAGGGCCGAGCGGATCTGGCGGGCTGCATTCTCCACGGTGAAGCCGAGCGCCTTGCCGCGCGGGCTGAGTTCGATCACCAGTTCGGGCTTGCCATAGGGCAGGTCATCGGCGACGCCATCGACACCAGGATAGGAGGTGAGCAGTTCCTGCAGCTCCAGCGAGGCTTCCTTCAGCGCCCGCGTGTCGTCGCCGACGAGACGGATGTCGAGATCGCGCCCGGGAGGGCCGCCGCGCCGTTCGAAGACGGCGACACGCTTGGTGCCGGCGATCTCGGGAATGGCACGCCGCCAGGCCTGGACGATCTCCGGGGTGCGGATCGTCCGCTGCTCGGAGGTGGTGAGCTGCACGTCGATGCTGGCGACATTGTTGCCGCGGCTGTTGCCGGACTGGCCGAGCGTTGCATAGGAGGCGACGACCAGCGTCTCGCCATTGTCGGCCGTCAGCCGTGTCTCGGCCTCGCGCAGGGCGCCATCGATGCGCAGCAAGGCCTTTTCCGCATCCTCGACGGAAATGCCGGCGACGAAATCGATGGTGGCGCGGATGTTTTCCGCCTCGGGCGAGGGGAAGAAGCGGAAGCCGACATGGTTGCCGCGCATCAGGCCGGCGGTCAGCAGCAGCATCGCCACGGCAATGGCGACGGTGACATAGCGCCAGCCATAGGCCGAGCGCACGAACGCACGGAACGGCACGTCGCGGAACCAGCCGAAGCCCGCGTCGAAATTGCGCCGAAACCAGCCGGGCTGCTCGTCGAAGGTCCGCTGCTTGCGCGCCCGGCGCATCAGCAGCAGCAGGAATTCCAGCGCCGAGGCCACCAGGAACAGCGCCACCAGCACGGCCACATCGAAGACGATCTCACTGAGCGCCTCGCGGCCGCCACGGGCCGGAACGGCGAGCCAGTCGAGCCAGACCGGCACGGTGATGTCCTCGCGCCCGGCAAGGCCGATGACGAACAGGCCCGGCACGCCGGCCAGCAGCACCACCCGCCACCAGTTCCATGACGGCGGGCGTGCCAGCGAATGGGCAAGATGCCCCGGCAGGACGAAGAAGCACTCGATGATGCTGGCGGCGATCACCGCAACGACGACCAGCGGCAGCACGCCCATGAGCTGGCCGATCGTGTCGCCCATCAAGGTGATCGGCATGAACGCGGCGATGGTGGTGGTCGAGGCGGCGATGATCGGCCAGAGCATGCGCCCGGCGCCCTCCTCCGCCGCCAGATAGGGGCTGTCGCCCATGGCGATGCGGGTGGCGGTGTGCTCGCCGACGACGATGGCGTCGTCGACGATGATGCCGAGCGTCATGATCAGCGCGAACAGCGAGAACATGTTGATGGTCTGCCCGGACATCCACATGAAGCCGAGCGTTGCCATCATCGCGACCGGAATACCGGCCGCCACCCACAGGGCGATGCGGCCGTTGAGGAACGCGAACAGCACGATCACCACGACGAAAAGGCCGGAGATGCCGTTCTGCACCAGGATCATGATGCGGTCGGTGAGCGCCTCGGCGCGGACCTCGTACTTGACCAGTTCCAGCGAGGCGGGAAGCTGCGGCGCGATCTCGGCCAGGTAGCGGTCGAGAATGGCGTTGACCTTCAACTGGTCGGCGCGGGCCGAGCGCTCGACATTGATCTCCACCGCGCGCATGCCGTCGGAATAGCCGATGACCTGGGTGCGGTCATAGCCGCGCGACACCTCGCCGACATCGCGGAGCTGGGTCTTCTCGCCGGTCGGGAAGGACTTGACGACGATGCGGCTGATCGCCTCCGGCGAGGTGGTGTCGGCGACCGCCCTCACCTGCCGCTCGACCCCGCCCTGCAGGTCGCCGGACGGAAGGTCCCGGGTGTTAGCGGCCACGCGCTCGGAAATGTCGGCAAGCGTCATGTCGAGGCGGCGCAGCTCGCGCTCCGGCACCTTGATCACATATTCGGTGTCGCGAAAGCCGTTGAAGGAGACCTTGTCGATGCCGCGGTCGATCAGATCGTCGCGGATCTGGCGGGCGAAGGCCTTCAGCGCCTCCTCGCTGAACGGCCCGCGCAGCGCGACGCGGGCGACCCGGTCGAACCAGTTGGACAGGGAAATGACCGGCCGCTCAGCATCCTCGGGAAGCGTGGTGACGCCGGCGACCGCCTGCTCGATGTCCGACATCGCCTTCTGCATGTCGGCGCCCTTGAGGAATTCGAGGCGGATCGTTCCCGAACCTTCGCGGGCGTAGGAGATCATCTCATCGACATTGTCGAGGAAACGCAGTTCCGGCTCGATGGCCTGGAGGATGTTCTTCTCCACGTCCTCGGCGCTGGCCCCCGGCCAGGAGACGGAGACTGAGATGCGGTCGATGACGATCTGCGGGAAGAACTCGGCGTTCAGCCGGGCAAGGCCGAAGGCGCCGAACAGGATCATCAGCACCATGACCAGGTTGGCGGCATTGGGATGGCGCAGGAAATGGCCGATGATGCCGCGCGGAACGAAGCCGGTATCACGCATGGCTCAGCCGCCCCTGTTGGCGCCGCGCTGGCGCGGTTCGGAAACGAGAAGCCCCTCGCCCGCCTTGTCCAGCCGGGTCGAGACAAGTCGGTCTCCGGTGGCAAGCTCGCCCGACACGATCACATGCGTGCCGTCGAAGGCCAGCAGGCGCACGTCGCGGCGGCGGGTGCGGTTGTCGGCATCGACCACGAAGACATGGTCGGTGCCGTAGATGGCTCCTTCCGGTATGCGCGCCGAGGCCGGATAGGTGCGGTCGGCAAGGCGCAGTTCGACGAAGGCGCCGGGCCGCAGCGCCGGCTGCCCCTCCTCCACCTCGACGCTGGCATAGACATCGATGCCGCCGCGCGCCAGCGCCACCTCGGCGCCGACCCGGCGGATCTCGCCGCGATAGGCGACCGGCTCGCCGCCGATATACCACAGCACCTCGACGGGACGGCCGACGACGGTGCCGCTGTCGGCCAGGATGCGGCCATACTGATTATCGGAGAGAGTGAAGCGAACCTCCAGCGCGTCGCGCGCATAAAGGGTCGCGACCACGTCGTTGACGCCGACGAGCCGGCCGATCGCGGCATTCTCGGAGCGCACCACGGCGTCGAAGGGTGCCTTCAGCACGGTGTCGGCAAGGTGTTTCTCGGCCTGCGACAGGCGCCATTGCAGGCGCTCGATGGCGGCCTGCTGCTGCTCGACGCGGGCCTTCTCGACATCGAGCGCATAGCGGCGCTGCTCGAGCGCCTGGCCGCGCTGGGACACCAGCAGGCGGCGCTCGTCGACGGCGCGCTCGGTGACGGCGCCCGAGCCCATCAACTGCTCGGCCCGCTGCAGGTCACGCTCGGCGAACTCGAGCTGCTCGCGGGCGCGCTCGACATTGCCTTCCTCGGTGGAAACGCGGCCCCGCGCCTCGACAAGGGCGGCGCGGGCCTCGGCAAGATTGGCGCGCGCCTCGGTGACCGCGCCCTGGTACTGGAAGGGATCGACGGCGACAAGGTCCTCGCCGGCGGAAATGATGGCGCCGGCCTCCAGCGCCGGGTTGACGCGGACGATCTCGCCCGCCACCAGGGCGCGCAATTCGGCGGTGCGTGCCGCCGTCACCTCGCCATAGAGGGAGAGCATCGGCGCGTGGTCACGCACCTCCACCGGCATGGTCTGGACGATATAGGAGGTCTCCCGGGCCGGGCGCACCGGCACCGGGTCCTTGGCGAGGATCAGCCGGTTCATGCCGACATAGGCGGCCAGAAGGATCGCCAGCGCGATGGCCGCCTGCAACGCAAGCTTGACGGCCAGGATGCCGGTGCGGCGGGCCGAGCGGGGGCGGTCTGCCGGGCGCTCGAACGCCACCTCGCCCCTGGGAGTGCGGTTCGCCTCGTCGACCGATTTCAGCATGACACTCTTTTCCACTCGAATGCTCTCTTGCGCGCGTCCTCATGCCCTATAGGCATTCCGGCGCGGACTGGATTGCTTCGCGGACGCAAATACCGCAGGTGCGAACTATTCTAGCGGCGCAACGCGCTTGCAAGATGAAGAGTGTATCAAATTGTGCCCAGGGCGACTCCTGCCACAGACGGCGACAGGAGAGCGCGATTTTCGCTCCGTTTCCGCCAACGACGGCAGGCCGGCTTGATGTACGTCAACACCCGCCCGTTCGAGGTGTGCCACGCTGATCCCGCAATCTTAAGGGGATCTGCAGCAGGGAGTTCAGCCAGTCATGACGTCCCAGCCCGAAAACGAACCCGGCAACCCGGACACAAGCACGCCGCCCGTGATCACTGATACATCCGTACCGGAAGTCGCGCTCGGCTGGATGAATCCGGTCGGTCCCGATCCCATCCTTTACCCGGATCCGCCGCCTCCTCCCCCGCCGCCACCGGCGAGCGGCACACCCGACATCGGTTCCGGCACGCCCGATATCGGATCCGGCACGCCGGACGTGGGGTCGGGCACGCCCGATGTCGGCTCCGGTACTGGCGATCTGGCGTCGGGCACTCAGACCGTGCCCAAGGACGACTGACGCGAGAGCTCAGAACTCGCCGGGGCTGTAGTCGTAGCGGGTGTTGCAGAAGCGGCAGGTCACCTCGATGCGACCGCCGACGGTCATGTCGTCGCGCTCCTCCAGGGTGAATCCCTTGAGCATGGCCCGGATGCGTTCGTCGGAGCAGCGGCAGCGGTCGGCGAGCGGCTGCGGCGCGAAGACGCGCACACCGCGCTCGTGGAACAGGCGGAACAGCAGCCGCTCGGCGGTCATATCCGGATCGCCGAGTTCGTCGTCGCGCAGGGTCTCGACCAGGGCGCGGGCCTCGCGCCAGGCGTCGTCTTCCTCGAACTCGTGTTCCATCGCGCCCTCCGGCGCATCGCCCGGCGGCAGGTCGGCCTGGCGCATGCGCTCCGGCGCCTCGGGCAGGAACTGGGCCAGCACGCCGCCGGCCAGCCAGGAGTGGCGGGGCTTGTCGCCGGCCCGGCGGTCGAGAACCTCGCCGACGGCAAGGCGCACCACGGTCGGGATCTGCTCCGACTGGGCGAAGTAGCGATGCGCCACCTCCTCCAGCGTGATGCCGTCCAGCGCGACGATGCCCTGATAGCGATTCATCGCGGCGCCCTGATCGACCGTCATGGCGAGATGGCCATGGCCGAGCAGCGAGGGCGTGTCGGTGCGCCCGGCCGCCTCCGCCGCCGCCACCGCCTCCGCGTCGAACTGGGCGCAGGCGCGCAAGCCGTCCGGCGTCTGGAAATCGACGACCAGCATGGAAACCGGGCCATCGGTGGTGGTCTGCAGGGTGAAGCGGCCGTCGAACTTCAGCGAGGTGCCAAGCAGGGCGACGAGCGTCGCCGCCTCGCCGAGCAGGCGCGAGACCGATGCCGGATAGGCATGGCGCTCCAGGATGCGGTCCAGCACCGGGCCGAGCATCACGGCGCGGCCGCGCACGTCCAGCGGCTCCACAGCGAAGGGAAGCACGGCGTCGCGCCCGGCCGGGGTGACGCCCAGCCGTTCCAGTTCGTCCTGAACGCTCATGTCGGTCCTATGCGTTCTGCAGGGCCCCAAGACACCAGGCGAGGATGCCCTTTTGTGCATGGAGCCGGTTTTCCGCCTCGTCGAAGACGACGGACTGCGGGCCGTCCATCACCTGCGACGTCACCTCCTCGCCGCGATGGGCAGGCAGGCAATGCATGAAAATGGCGTCCCGGTCGGCTTCCGCCATCAGACGCTCGTTGACCTGGTAGGGGCGCAGCAGATTGTGGCGATCGCCGTCGTCGTCGCCCATGGAGACCCAGCAGTCGGTGACGACGCAGTCGACACCCTTCACCGCCTCGAACGGATCGTCGGTGATGCGGATCTCTGCTCCCGCCTTGCGGGCGGCGGCGATGAGGTCGGCCGGCGGCGCCAGCTCCGACGGGGTGGCGATGTTGAGGGCGAAGTCGAGCTTCGTCGCCGCATGCACCCAGGAGGCCAGAACGTTGTTGCTGTCGCCGGTCCAGGCGACGCTGCGCCCGGCGATCTTGCCCTTCTTCTCCTCGAAGGTCAGCACGTCCGCCATGATCTGGCAGGGATGGGTGCGCTTGGTCAGGCCGTTGATCACCGGGACGGTGGCGTATTCGGCGAGTTCCGTCAGCGCATCATGGTCAAGGATGCGGATCATGATGGCGTCGACATAGCGCGACAGCACGCGCGCGGTGTCGGCGATAGTCTCGCCGCGGCCGAGCTGCATCTCTGCGCCGGTGAGCATCAACGTCTCGCCGCCAAGCTCGCGCATGCCGACATCGAAGGAGATGCGGGTGCGGGTCGAGGGCTGCTCGAACACCATGGCCAGCACGCGGCCGGCGAGCGGCCCGCCGCCGGACACACGCACGGGACCGCGCGCCTGCTTGATGCGGCGGCTGCCGTCGAGGATGAAGCGCAGCTCGCTGGCGTCGACGTCGGTGAGGTCGAGGAAGTGGCGCGGCTGGATGGTCATCACTCTGCCGCTCCCCGTTCGAGCCCGGCTTCCATGGCGCCGGCGGCCCGGTCGATGCGGGCCACGGCCTCCTCGATCTCCGCCTCGGTGATGGTCAGCGGCGGCATGATGCGCAGGACATTGTCGCCCGCGCCCACGGCCAGAACGCCGGCCTCGCGGAAATGCGACAGCAGCTCGGTATTGGTAACCCGGCACTTGAGGCCGAGCATGAGGCCCTTGCCACGGATCTCCTCGAAGATCGCCGGATGGCCGTCGACAACGGCAGCCAGCTTCTGCTTCAGCAGCAGGCCCTTCTTCTGCACGCTCTCAAGGAAGCCGTCGGCCAGCACCACGTCGAGCACCGCATTGCCCACGGCCATGGCCAGCGGATTGCCGCCATAGGTGGTGCCGTGGGTGCCCGGCTTCATGCCGGAGGCCGCTTCCTCGGTCGCAAGGCAGGCGCCGAGCGGGAACCCGCCGCCGATGCCCTTGGCAACCGCCATGATGTCCGGCGTGATGCCGGCCCATTCATGGGCAAAGAGCTTGCCGGTACGCCCGACGCCGGTCTGCACCTCGTCGAGGATCAGCAGGATGCCGTGCTCGTCGCACAGGCGGCGCATCTCGCGCAGGTACTCGGTCGGCACGGGACGTACGCCGCCCTCGCCCTGGATCGGTTCGATCAACAGGCCGGCGGTGGTGTCGCCGATGGCGGCGAGCAGCGCCTCATGGTCGCCGAACGGCACCTGGATGAAGCCCGGCGCCTTGGGGCCGAAGCCTTCCAGATACTTCTCCTGGCCGCCGGCGGCGATGGTCGCCAGCGTGCGGCCATGGAAGGCGCCCTCGAAGGTGATGATGTCGATCCGCTCCGGCTCGCCCTTCGCATAGAAGTAGCGCCGCGCCGTCTTGATCGCGCATTCCAGCGCCTCGGCGCCGGAATTGGTGCAGAACACGCGGTCGGCGAAGGTCGCCTGCGTCAGCTTGCGCGCGAACGTCTCCTGGCCCTCGATGGCATAGACGTTGGACACGTGCCAGAGCTTGTCGGCCTGGTCCTTCAATGCCTTGACGAGACCGGGATGGGAATGGCCGAGCGAGTTGACGGCAATGCCGGCGGCGCAATCGAGAAAGCGTCGGCCATCGGAAGTCTCCAGCCACACACCCTCGCCACGCACGAACTCCAGGTTCGCGCGGCTGTAGGTCTGATAGAGAGATGAGCCTTCCATGTCCTTCCTGCTCCCATTGACCGGTCCCATCGACCGGCGAGATGCCTTGGCGGGCGAACCCGCCCCGAGCCCCGCGCGATGCCTTGCGAACCGCTGCCCTCCCGCTGCCGCAAAGGGCTGCGAAGGATGCGGACGGCGCTCCCGAAAGCAATTATGCCGCCCACGAGAGGCGGCACGGCGAGGAAGCCCCGTTATACACCGCGCGGACGCGGAAAAGTCAACGGAATTGGCGGGCGGCATGCGCACCCGCAACGCGGCCGAAAGCGGCCTTTTCTGGGGAAAACCGGATCAATCCCCAGGTGAATCGCCCCCTCACCTTGAACCGGAAAGCCGGCATATTGTAGCTTCCCAGTCAAGAAATACGACATCTCGTGTATCCGACTCACAATAGCCTCAAAATCCGGCGATGAGCGGGGCGCCCCTTACGGTGTGCCGATAACCTTTTATTAACCAGATGTCGGGGCCCGATCCAACACGGAGTTGAGCGCATGTCCTGGACAAGCGAACGCGTCGACCTTCTCAAGAAGCTCTGGACCGATGGACTGAGCGCCAGCCAGATCGCAGCGGAGCTCGGCGGCGTCACCCGCAATGCGGTGATCGGCAAGGTGCATCGCCTCGGCCTGTCAGGCCGCGCCAAGGCGCCGGCGGCCGCCCAGAAGGCGCGCAGCAAGCCGGCCCGGAGCGGCGCCGAGGAGGCGGCCGCGTCGGCGGCGCAGCAGCAGGGCGGCGGCGCCCCGTCCGCACCGCAGACCATCGGCGCCACCGCGCTGAAGATCGAGGCCGCGCCGGTGGCCGCCCCCGCGCCGGAAGCCAAGCCCGTCGCCGAACTGGTGCCGATCGCCAAGCGGGCAACGATCCTGACGCTGACCGAGCGGACCTGCAAATGGCCGATCGGCGACCCCACCAAGGAAGACTTCTACTTCTGCGGCCACCCGTCGAACCCGGGCGTGCCCTACTGCCCCTATCACTGCCGCATCGCCTATCAGCCGGCGAGCGATCGCCGCCGCGACCGCAACGTCGCCAACGGCTGAGGCAGCGTCCCCCTCCAGGGGGCGGCTCTGACGAGAAAGGCCCGCCAGCGGTTTCCGCGGCGGGCCTTTTCGCGTCTGCATCGGTGGAGCGTCCGCGACGGGGATCGCCGGAGCGCCGTGCCAGGCACTCCGGCTCCTTCCATATCGGTGGCCCGCCTCAGGAGGCGACGGCGAACTGGTCGTTGAAGGCGTAGCCGGCACCACGCACGGTGCGGATCGGGTCCTGCACCTTGCCGCGATTGATCGCCTTGCGCAGGCGGCCGACATGGACGTCGACCGTCCGCTCGTCGACATAGACATCGTGGCCCCAGACCCCGTCGAGCAGTTGTTCGCGCGAGAAGACGCGGCCGGGCGAGGTCATCAGGAATTCAAGCAGTCGGAACTCGGTCGGGCCGAGATGAACCTCGCGGCCGGAGCGGCGCACCCGGTGGGTCTCGCGGTCGAGTTCCAGATCACCGGCGCGCAGCAGCGAGGACACGACCTCGGGCTTTGCCCGGCGCAGCATGGCGCGCACCCGCGCCATCAGCTCGGGGATCGAGAACGGCTTGACCACATAGTCGTCGGCGCCGGTGGCAAGGCCCCGGATGCGCTCCTGCTCCTCGCCGCGGGCGGTGAGCATGATCACCGGCAGGCGCTCGGTCTCGGCGCGCGAGCGCAGACGGCGGCACAGTTCGATGCCGGACAGGCCCGGCAACATCCAGTCGAGAAGCAGCAGGTCCGGCTGGCTTTCGCGCAGCAGCAGGTCGGCCTCGTCGCCGCGCATGCAGGTCTCGACCGTGTAGCCCTCGGCCTCGAGATTGTAGCGCAGCATCATGATGAGAGGCTCTTCGTCCTCCACTATCAGGACCTTCGGCATGATGTTTACCCTTGTCCTATCGACCCGGCCGGAAGGCCTTGGTGCGGCTTTTCACTCGCACCGCCTTGCCGGCTTTCGTTGTCAGCAGCAGCGGGCGATCCGATCGCCCGCGCAAGTCTCGACCGCAGCCGCGTCAGGGCACGATGTCGGTTTCGACGCCGGTCTCGTCGACCTTCTGGCGCTCGTCGGTCGGCAGAACGCCAGTCGACATGTAGATGACGTTCTCGGCGATGTTGGTGGCGTGATCGCCGATCCGCTCGATGTTCTTGGCGCAGAACAGCAGATGGGCGCAGACCGAAATCTGGCGCGGATCCTCCATCATATAGGTGAGGAGTTCGCGGAAGATCGAGGTGTAGAGCGCGTCGACCTCGTCGTCACGGTCGCGCACCGCGGCCGCCGCCTCGCTGTCGCGGCTGGCATAGGCATCCAGCACGTCCTTCAACTGCGCCTGGGCCAGTTCGGTCATGTGCTCGACGCCGAGGGCGAACTTCTTGGAATCGAAGGTCCCCTCGATGGCGATGACGCGCTTGGCGATGTTCTTGGCAAGATCGCCAACGCGCTCCAGGTCGTTGGAGATGCGCATCGCCGAGATGACGTCGCGCAGGTCGCTGGCCACCGGCTGGCGGCGGGCGATGATCAGGATCGCCTGCTCCTCGATCTCGAACTGCAGGACGTCGACCCGCTTGTCCTGGCCGATGACCCGGCGGGCGAGGTCCTTGTCCATGCGCACCAGCGCCGACACGGCATCGCTCAGCATGACCTCGGCAAGGCCACCCATCTCCGACACCCGGCCGGCGATCTCCTTCAGTTCCTCGTCGAAGGAGGATACGGTATGTTCACTCATGTCTCGTCTCCATCCGGGGGCGGCGGTCGCCCCTTCCGGCGGGGTGCGCCGCAAAGGACGCAACCTCCCGCCCGTTCTCGACCAGATCCAGATTAGCCGAAGCGGCCGGTGATGTAGTCCTGGGTGCGCTTGTCCCTGGGATTTGTGAAGATGTCCTTCGTCGCCCCTTCCTCGACGAGATTGCCGAGGTGAAAGAAGGCCGTGCGCTGCGACACGCGGGCGGCCTGCTGCATGGAGTGGGTGACGATGACGATCGTGTAGTTCTCGCGCAACTCGTCGATCAGTTCCTCCACCTTGGCGGTGGCAATGGGATCGAGCGCCGAACAGGGCTCGTCCATCAGGATGACCTCGGGACTGACCGCGATGGCGCGGGCGATGCACAGACGCTGCTGCTGGCCGCCGGACAGGCCGGTGCCCGGCTCGTCGAGGCGGTCCTTGACCTCGTTCCACAGGCCGGCCTTTTGCAGGCTTGACGCAACGATCTCCTCCAGCGCCGCCTTGTTGCGCGCAAGTCCGTGGATGCGCGGCCCATAGGCGATGTTGTCGAAGATCGACTTGGGGAACGGATTCGGCTTCTGGAACACCATGCCGACCTTGGCGCGCAACTGCACCGGATCGACCTTGGGGTCATAGATGTTCTCGCCGTCGATCAGGATCTGCCCCTCGACGCGGCAAATGTCGATCGTGTCGTTCATCCGGTTGAGACAGCGCAGGAAGGTCGACTTGCCGCAGCCCGATGGGCCGATGAAGGCGGTAACGGTCTTTTCCTCGATGCGGATGCTGACATCCTTGATGGCGTGGGTATCGCCATAGAAGACCTGGACCTTCTCTGCTTCGATCTTGGCGTCATTCATGGCGGCGACTTTCTCGGGATTGGTCATTTGGTTCATGGCTTGGAGAGCCCCCTTACCAGCGGCGCTCGAAACGACGGCGCAGGATGATCGCGACGATGTTCATGGTCATCAGAAAGAACAGAAGGACGATAATTCCGCCCCATGCCCGCTCGTAGAAGGCCGGGTCCGCGCGTTTGGCCCACTCGTAGATCTGCGCCGGCATTGCCGAATTGGGATCCAGGAAGCCGGAGGCGATACCACTCGGATAGTTGGAGGCGATGAACCCGACCATGCCAATGAGCAGCAGCGGCGCGGTTTCGCCCAGTGCCTGGGCAAGGCCGATGATCGTGCCGGTCAAGATGCCGGGCATCGCCAGCGGCAGGACGTGGTGAAACACCGACTGCATCTTCGAGGCGCCGACGCCGAGTGCCGCATCGCGGATCGACGGCGGCACCGCTTTCAGCGAAGCGCGGGTCGAGATGATGATGGTCGGCAGGGTCATCAACGTCAGCACCAGGCCGCCGACGATAGGAGCGGACTGCGGCAGATGGGCAAACTGGATGAAGGCCGCAAGGCCGAGAATGCCGAAGACGATGGATGGCACCGCCGCCAGGTTGGAAATGTTGACTTCGATCAGGTCGGTCAAGCGGTTCTTGGGAGCGAACTCCTCAAGGTAGATCGACGCGGCCACGCCGATCGGCAGCGACAGGAACAGCACCACCAGCATCATGTAGAGCGAGCCGAGCATGGACACACCGATGCCCGCCTGCTCCGGCCGGGAGTCGGAAGCATCGGACCCAGTGATGAAGTCCACGTTGAAGCGCTTCTCAACGATGCCCTTGGTCTGCATTTCATCGACCAAGTCGAGATGGGCAGCGTCGAGGTTCCGGTCGTTGACCAGCGCCTCACGGGTGACGCGGCCCTTCAGGTAACCGTCGACGCGGGACGAGGCCAGCAGATCGAATGTTACTGTCTGGCCGATCCTGCCAGGATTGGCGAGGACGAAGCTGCGGATCTGGGCGGCGGCGCCGGACGAAAGCATCTTGCGCAGATCGGCAGGGCGCATGTCGGTGGCGATGCCCGCCCGATCGAGTTCGGCGACGAGCGCCGTATCGATCATCGCGTTGTACCCGGACGTCTTGACGACCGAGGCCTCGGCCTTTTCCACCGCCTCGCGGTCCAGCGTCACCGGAACGGAGATGAAGGTCTGATTGAACGCGGTCAGGCCGTTGCTGAAGATCGCGTAGAGCAGCGCCACAAGGAAGAACAGGCCGATCAGAATGGCAAGGACGCCATAGACCTTAAACCGGCTCTCGGCTGCATTGCGGCGGCGGGTCAGGGCATCCGTCTTGAGCAGCGAGGTTTTCCGGCGGACAGCCTGCCCGGTCTCCTTGCCCGCGGGATAGGTCGTGGCCGTCTCGGTCATTCGTACTGCTCCCGGTATTTGCGCACGATGTAGAGCGCGAAGATGTTCAGCCCCAGCGTGACCACGAAGAGGGTCATGCCGAGCGAGAAGGCGACCAGCGCCTCGGGCGAGGCGAAGTCGGCGTCGCCGGTGAGCTGGCTGACGATCTTGGCGGTGACGGTGGTCATCGCCTCGAAGGGATTGAGGCTGAGCTTGGCAGCGGCGCCGGCGCCGAGCACCACGATCATGGTCTCGCCGATCGCCCGCGAGGCCGCCAGCAGGATGGCACCGACGATACCCGGCAGGGCCGCTGGCAGAATGACCTGCTTGACCGTCTCCGAATGGGTGGCGCCGAGGCCGAGAGAGCCATCGCGCAGGGCCTGCGGTACGGCGTTGATGATGTCATCCGACAACGAACTGACGAAGGGAATGAGCATGATGCCCATGACCAGTCCGGCGGTGATGACCGCCGTGCCGCCGGCCATCCAGTTGACACCGAACAGACCGCCGTTGCCGAACAAGCTGACCAGCAGCGGGCCGACGGTGAGAAGTGCGAACAGACCGTAGACGATGGTCGGAATGCCGGCGAGCACTTCGAGCATCGGCTTGGCCACCGAGCGCACCGCCGGGCTGGCATATTCGGACAGATAGACCGCGGCGAACAGGCCGATCGGCACCGACACTATCAGCGCGATCAGCGAGATGTAGAGGGTCGCCCAGAGCAGCGGCACGATGCCGAGCTGAGAGCCCCCGCCAAAGCTCGGACTCCACGTCAGGCCGAAGAAGAAGTCGGCCGCCGGATAGAGGCGGAAAAACTCGAAGGTGTTGAACACCAGCGACAACGCGATGCCGAGCGTCGTCAGGATCGCGATGGAGGCGGCGGCAATGAGAATCCAACGCACCACCCGCTCCACCGAGTTGCGGGCCCGGAAGTCCTTGCCGGAGCGGCTCCACGCGAAGGCAGCCCCAAGAACGGCGACGCCAATCACGACGAGAGCTCGACCCAGATCGCCAATCGCGGACAGCGCGCGGTAGCGCTGCGCGGCGCGCAAGATCTCGGAGGTGACCCCGGAGCCGAGAGCGACGCCGACCCGGCCGAGACGCTCACGCACGTCGGTGAACTCTGTGCGGATCGAGTCGGCCTGCTCGGCGGAGAGCGCTCCGGCGGCAACGGCGGTATCGAGACCGCGGGCGACACGGCGCACGTCGCTCATCACCAGGTCCAGCGAACTCCTGCCGCTCGTTTCCTGGGAGATCATCGACGACACCTGGCCGTTGATGACCATAGGCTGGATGGCGAGCCACAGAACGAGAACCAGGAACGACGGGATTGTCGCGGCCAGCGCGACGTTCCATCCGTAGTAGCCCGGCAGGGAATGCAGCAGGCGGATATCGCCGCCAGCGCTGGCCATTGCACGGACACGCCCCAGGACGAAACCGGCCGCGGCAAGGGCGAATATCACAAGAGCAATCAGCGGCAAGGACATGAGACTGAAATCCGGACCTCGGGGAAGAAAAAAGGGGCGGCACAGCCGTTACTGCTCGCCGCCCCTTGCTATTTCCGACCGGCTCAGTGCGTGAGCGTGGTCTCGGCAGCAACCGCTTCCTGGACCTTGGCCAACTCCGGATCGGAGACCAGGCCATACTGGGCCAGCGGGCCGTCCGGACCAGCCAGTTCGTCGGAGACGAAGAACTGGGCGAATTCCTTCAGGCCAGGAACCACGCCGATGTGGGCCTTCTTGACGTAGAAGAACAGCGGACGGGACACCGGGTATTCGCCGGACGCGATGGTCTCGGTCGACGGGGTCACGCCCGACATGGTCGCGACCTTGAGCTTGTCGGTGTTGTTCTCGTAGAAGGCGAGACCGAACACGCCGATGCCGGCCTTGTTGGCATCGAGACGGGCAAGCGTCTCGGTGTAGTCGCCGTCGATGTCGACCGAACGGCCGTCGGTGCGCAGCACCAGGCACTTCTTGGCGGCATCCTTCTTGTCCATGCCGCCATCGACCATGGCCTTCAGCGCGCCGCTGTCCTCGCAGCCGTGCATCATGACCTTCTCTTCGAACACTTCACGGGTGCCGTGCTTGGTGCCCGGAACGAAGGCCTGGATCTCCTGGTTCGGCAGCGCGTCGTTCACCTGGCTCCAGGTGGTCGCGGTGTTCGGAACCAGCTTGCCGTCCACGACGACCTCGGCGGCGAGCGCCTTGTACCAGTCGACCGGGGTGAAGACGAAGTCAGCGCCGTTGATGTCGGAAGCAAAGACGATGCCGTCGTAGCCGATACGAACCTCGATGATGTCGGTCACGCCGGCCTCGGCGCAGGCCTTGACCTCGCCTTCACGGATCGGGCGCGACGAGTTGGCGATGTCGATCGTGTTTTCGCCGACACCGTCGCAGAACTTCTTGAGACCGGCAGACGAACCACCCGACTCAACCACCGGGGTCGGGAAATCAGTGTTCTCGCCAAACGCCTCGGCAACGATCGAGGAGTAGGGAAGAACCGTTGAGGAGCCGGCGATCTGGATCTGGTCGCGAGCGATGGCGGCGCCAGTGAAGGCGACCGAAGCGACCGCGGTCGCGCTGAGAAGAGCTTTGATGTTCACCTGACCTCTCCCTGGATTTCAGGATTTCTCACGTTACCTCGCAGACTTATTCCCGCGAGGTCGAGGGCACCCTAGTCCTGGCCCGTGATGCTTATATGAAGATCAGGTATCACTTTTGTGACAATTCAAGCCTTTGACTTGAAACGTCTTTTTTCTCGAAAACAGTCGCCACGGCGTCTTTTGCGACAGGAAACCTAACAGTGAAGGTCGCGCCCTCGCCGGGGGTGCTGTCAATCTCGAGCCGCGCCTTGTGCCGGGTCAGGATGTGCTTGACGATGGCAAGGCCGAGGCCGGTGCCCCTGGTTTCCCGGCTACGCGACGCATCCACCCGGTAGAAGCGCTCAGTCAGGCGCGGCAGGTGCTCCGCCGCGATGCCGGGGCCGAAGTCGCGCACGCTGAGGACGAAGGTGCCTGGCCCGCACGACGCCTCCCTGCCCGCCGGCGGAACCGGCACCAGGCGGATTTCCACCCGCTTGCCGCTGGCGCCATACTTGATGGCGTTCTCGACGAGATTCTCGATCACTTCGATCAGTTCGTCCCGATCCGCCCTCACCAGGCAGGGCGCAGGCGGTGTCTCGATGTCGAGAACGACGCCGGCCTCGTCGGCAACGGGCTTCAAGGCGTCGCAGGCGAGACGCAGCAAGGCCTCGAGATCCAGTACGGCCTCGGGCTGAACGTGCGCTTTCAGTTCGATTCGCGAGAGCGACAGGAGGTCGTCGATCAGCCGACGCATGCGGTTGCCCTGCTGCAGCATGATGGCGAGGAATCGCTCGCGGGCCACAGGGTCGTCACGCGCCGGGCCCTGCAACGTCTCGACGAAGCCGGTGAGCGAGGCGAGCGGTGTGCGCAGCTCATGGCTGGCATTGGCGACGAAGTCGGCCCGCATGCGCTCCAGCCGGCGCTGCTCGGTCAGGTCCTGCAAGGTGACGAGAACGAAGCGCCCTGCTCCGCCGGCGGCGCCGGCGCGCGGCGCCTCGCCGGGCGCCGCCGCCGGCTCGGCGATCGGCGTCACATAGGCCTCGAGCCAGCTTTCCGTCGGAACCCGCTCGCTCCACTCGATCCGCTGGGCCGGGCCGCCGGCCATGACCTTGTCGAGCGCTTCCAGCAGCACCGGCACGCGCAGGCGCAGCGACAGCGGATCGCCCGGCAGCGGGTCGCCGAAGCGCACCCTTGCAGCTCGGTTGACATAGCGGGTGATGCCGCGCCGGTCGACGATGAAGCAGGGATTGGGCAGCGCGTCGGCGAGCTGCTTCATGCCGGTCTCGGGCCAGGGGGTCAGTGCCCGTGCTTCCCGCCTGCGACGGGTGACAAGCAGTCGGCGGGTGGGGGAAACGAGGGCCGCAAGGAACACCGCGATCGCCCCGGCGGCGACCATCAGTGCCGGCACCCCGGCCGCAAACACGGCGAGCAGCGCCACCGCGACCACGGCGAGCAACACCCAGCGCTGCTCGGCCACGCGCTCGCGAAGCCGGCTGCGCAGGCCGGGACGCGCTGCGGGGCGCTCTGTGGTGTCGTCACTCATTCCTGTCGCCGGTCGATCCTGTCGGGTTTCCCAACGGCCTATCCGTCCGCGGGGCGGCGCGGCAGACGCGGAGCGGAAAGGCCGGGAAAGCGGAAGGTCTTCCATAGCATGGGCCATATGACAGGCCCAAGACGGAAACAGAAGCCAGAAATCGAAGACGGGAAACAATCGCAGCCGGCCGCTTCACGGACACCGGCGGGAATGCTATCTGCCTGGATGCAGGCAGACGCGCCGACGGACGGCGCGATGCGCGAGGGAGGCTTTGCCATGACCCCGGCTCAGGCGGCTGAACGGCTGCCCCAGGCACTGGCGATGCAGGACTGGGAGACGGCCCGCAAGGCGCTCAAGCGCCTGGTGCGGGCGGATCCAGGCAATGCCTCGCTGCATTACAACCTGGGCCTCGTCCTGCGCCGGCTCGGCGATCCGGACGCCGCCGACGATGCCTTCGGCGCGGCGCTGAAGGTCTCTCCCGGCCATCTCAACGCCCTGTTCGAGCGAGCGGCGGCGGCGATGGATGCCGGCCGCCGGGAGGCGGCGGAGGCCGGCTTTTCCGCCTATCTGGAGAAGGCGCCGGACGATGCCGACGGCTGGCTGAACCTTGCCCGGCTGTGTCTGCGCCGCGACGCGGCCGGCGAGGCGGAAGCGGCCTTTGCCAGGGTCCTTGCCCTGCGCCCCAGCGACCGCGACGCGGAGATCGGCCTGGCGGAGGCGGGACTGCGCCAGGGACGGGCGGAGGCCGCGGCAAAGCTCAGAACCCTCTTCACCGAACTGCCGGCCGAGCGACCGCGCCTGCTCAAGGCGATGAGCCAGGGGCCGCGCGGCAAAATTCCGCTGTCGGGCCTTGCCCTGACCGGAACGGTGCGCGTCGACGAGGCCGGCTGAGCCCCTCACCTGTCGCGCGGCGCGCGGAAGCTCTTGCGATAGAGACCCGGATCATCCTGAAGCCCGTCCTGCACCTGCAGGTGCCGGTCAAGCTCGTTCCGGTCCATGGCGCGGATGTCGAGGTCCAGCGCCTCGCGGCGGATCGGGAAGGCCTGGGCCACCGGCGTGCCGGCAGGCAGGCGTCCGGAAAAGCCGGCATCGCGCCAGATCGCCGGGAAATGCACGAAGCCGTCCCGGTAGCGATCGCAGTCGACAAGACCGGCAAGAGTGCGGAAGGGCAGGTCCTCGCGGTTGAGCGGATGGGTGAAGAGCAGGGAAACGCCCTCGGGCGCCTCGACCGTCCAGAAATTCGTGAACTTCACCACGAATTGCCCGTCCGGCAGACCGAAGGGCACACCTGCGGCCTGTTCCGGCACATGCAGGCCGATGGGCGAGCGGGTCTGGCGCGCCCCTTCCGCCACCGGCGGCGACCAGTCCCAGGAGATCTCGCCGTCAGCGACGTGGAGATCGGCGGCCAGGCGGAACATCACCCCCAGCGCCAGCGCATCGATCAGCGGCGGACAGTGCTTGAGGGTGCGGACCTGCGCCCCGCCGAGAAACTCGCTCGCGACCACGGACGGCACCGCCTTCAGCCAGTCGGGAAAGCCGGCGCGCGCCGGCACCGGCTCCGGCACATGGCCGACCAGTTCCGGCAGACAGCGGAACGAGAGCCTCATCGCCGCGCCGGACGGTTTCGGGCGGCGGCCTCCAGCGCGTCGAGACAGGCGGGCCAGCCTTCGGGTGACGCCATCGCCTCGCGATAGGCGATGCCGGCCTCGCCATGGCGCAGGAAGTCGCCATGGGTCAGTTCGATGCGGGTGCCCTCGGCCGCCTGGCGAAACTCGATCATCACGCGGCTGGCAGCGGCGGGATCCGCCACCGGCTCGCCGTCCGGCGAAATCTGCCAGGCGAGACGCAGATAGAGCGGCGGCTCGATCGACAGGACCGTGCCCCAGACCCGGCGCGGACCGCCGGGCGTCTGCTCGGTGCAGGCACCGCCCGCCATCGGCTCGATCGAAAGGTCGGCCGCCGGATCGCGGGAAAATGTGCGCTGCCAGGGCCACCACTCGCCGATGCGGTCGACAAGCAGATCGAAGGCCGCCTCGCGTGCCAGCGGCAGCGTGCGAACGAAGACGATGGAACCGTCCGTTTCGGACATGTCAGCTCCCGAATCAGTCGCCGGAACGAAGACCCTGAAGGTCGCAGCCGACCGGCCGGGCCGTCAACCGTTGCCGCCGCGACGCCTCGCCAGAACCCAGATGGTGGCCGATACGACGGTGATGACGACGAAGATCACGCCGATGACGTTGATCATCGGCGACAGGCCGAAGCGCATGCGCGCGCCGATCTCGGTGACGAGCGTCCAACTGGAACCGATCGCGAAGAAGGTAGTGTTGTAGTTCTCGATCGACTGCAGGAAGGAGATCAGCGCCGCCGTCAGCATCGTCGGCATGAGGAAGGGCAGCGTGATGCGGCGGAAGACGAAGACCGAGGAGGCGCCGAGGTCGAGCGCCGCTTCCTCCAGCGCGCGGTCCTGCCGCTGCAGGCGCGCCATGAACATCAGCATGCAATAGGAGGCGATGAAGGCGGCCTGCGCGATGGCCGCAGTGAACAGCCCCGCCTCCATGCCGAAAGCATCGCGCCAGAAGATCATGGTGGTGGCGCCAAGCACGATGCCGGGGGTGAGGATCGGCGAGACCAGCACCGTGTAGAGCAGGGTCGAGGCCCGCGACTGCAGCCGCGTCAGGATCAGCGCGCCGGCAAGGCCGAGCGGAATCGAGATGACGATCACGCCGCCGGCGATCGCCAGCGAGTGCAGCAGTCCTTGCACGAACCGGGCATCACGCGGCAGCGCCTGAAACCATTTCAGCGTGAAGCCCTGCCAGTCGGTGACGGAGGGGGTCGGGTTGGCGTTGAACGCGGCCGCGACCATGAACATCAGCGGCAGGAACATATAGGCGAAGAACAGCAGCAGGTAGCCGGAGAGCACCGCGTCGGACCAGTCCCGGATCCGGCGCCGGCGCGGGGCGGCACCCGCTGCGATCTGCTCTGCGGTGATGACCGTCATTTCGCGATATCCCTGATGCCGACGCGGAAGACGGCCATGTTGACGAGGATGAAGGCGATACAGGCGACGAGCAGGGCCAGCGAATAGGCCGCACCCTCGTTCCACGAGCCCGCCTCGAAGAAGCGGCGGTAGATCACCTGCGCGAACCAGTCCGGATGCAGGCCGCGGCCGACGATCTCCGGCACGGCGATCGATCCGGCGGACAGCATGAAGGTCATGATCGCGCCGACGGCGATGCCGGGCTTGGCATGGGGCAGCACCACGCGCCAGTGGATGCGCCAGGTGGAACTGCCAAGATCCCGCGCCGCCTCGATCTGGTTCTTGTCCAGCGTTTCGATGGTGTTGTAGATCGGGAACACCATGAAGAGCACATAGGCATAGACCATCACGGTGAAGACGGCGCCGTTGGAGGCGACGAAGCGGATGCCCTCTCCCGCCTGCATGTCGATCAGGCCGAGGGCATCGAGAACGCCGTTGAGGATGCCCTGCTTCTCCAGGATCATCACCCAGGAGAAGATCCGCAGCAGTTCGTTGATCGCGTAAGGAATGATGAGGCCGAGCATCATCAGCGCCACCTTGTTGGCGCTTTTCGCCGTCGCGGCCGCATAGGCGACCGGATAGCACACGACGAAGGAGAGCAGCGTCACGCAGAGCGCGTAAAAGATCGTCGAGAGAAAGATGCGAAAGTGCAGCTCGCTCATATTGGTGAAGTTCTTGGCCGAATAGCTCTCGCTGATGCCAGCCGTCTTGGTCGTCTCGGCCTCGATCGCCTCCAGTTCGGCAATGCGCCCCTGCAGGCCGGCCTTCTCCTCCTCCAGCGCGACAATGCGGCCCTCGACCTCCTCAAGCGGCAGCGCAGCCTGTTGCGGCGGCGCGAAGGGGCTCGGGGCGACGCCTGGTGACGGCGCCGCGGGCGAGGGTTGCGAGGGAGACGGCGTCAGAGAGGGTGAGGGCGTCAGAGAGGGAGACGGGGTCAGGGATGGCGAGGGAACCAGCGACGGCGACGGCAGACCGCCTACCGGAGCTCCGCCCGCCGCCTGTCCAGCCTCTTGTCCAGCCTGAAGCTGGGCCCGCAGATCGCGCAGATCCGTGTCGATGTCGAAGACGCGGGTATAGGCACGGTCGATCTCCAGCGACAGGGTCGCCGCGTCGCCCGACCGGTCGACATAGGTGAAGGCGCGCTCGATCATGCGCGCCTGCGGCAGCACGATCAGCAAGGCGATCCAAACGGCGGTGAGCGCCAGGAAGATCCCGGTCAGGCCTTTGCCATAGCTCTTGACCAGACTATTCACGGGCGAGATCCCCCACCGGCATGACGATCGCGTCCGAGGGCCGGAAGGCAAGATCCGTCTCGCCGGATGCCAGCGAAGAGGCCGTGTCGCCCGAATTCGGCAGATGCACCGTTACCGGCGCGTCGCCGGCACGGCAATGCAGGTTGACGAAAGGCCCTTCCAGATCGCGGCGCTCGATGGTGGCGCGCAGTCGGTTGCGCGGCGCATCGTCGGTCCCGGTACCGCCAAGGCCCACCCGCTCGGGGCGCACGAAGATCATGACCTCGTCGCCGACACCGGCGCGCCCGCGCAGACGCGCCAGCATCTCGCCCTGCGGCGTGTCGACCCGGGCAATCTCGCCGTCGAGCCCGGAAAGCTTGCCACGGAAGACGTTCTGTTCCCCGACGAAGCTGGCGACGAAGGGCGTTCCCGGCTGATTGTAGATCTCGTCGGAGGAGGCGACCTGCTCGACCACGCCGCGGTTCATCACCGCCACCCGGTCGGACATGGTAAGCGCCTCGCCCTGGTCATGGGTGATGTAGATGAAGGTGACGCCGGTCTTGCGCTGCAGGTCCTTGAGCTCGCTGCGCATGTGCTGGCGCAGCTTGAGATCGAGAGCGGACAGCGGCTCGTCGAGCAGCAGCACCGCTGGCTCGACCGCCAGCGCACGGGCAATCGCGACGCGCTGGCGCTGGCCGCCGGACAGCTCCGTCGGCTTCTTCTCGCCCTGGCCGGTGAGCGCGACCATGGCCAGCAATTCCTCGGCCCGCTGGCGACGTACCTTCTTCGGCACGCCTCGCGCCTCCAGGCCGAAGGCGACGTTCTCCCACACGCTCATGAGGGGGAAGAGCGCAAGGTTCTGGAAGATCAGCGCGGTCGGCCGGGCGTTGGGGCGGATGCCGGCCATGCTCGTCCCACCGATGCGCACGTCGCCGGCCGAAGGGTCGAGAAAGCCGGAGATCATCCGCAGGATCGTGGTCTTGCCGCAGCCCGAGGGGCCGAGAATGGAGAAGAACTCCCCGGCATTGATCGTCAGGTCGGTCGGCTGAACGGCGGTAAAATCGCCGAAGCGCATCGATACCCCGTCAAGGACGACGTCTTGTCCGTGCATTTGCCCCTCATCTGGCACGCGATCCGGCAGCGTTCGGCCGGAAAGAAAAGCGGATCGCGGCACGCGCCGCGATCCGCCGGGTCCAAACGCCTCAGGCGTTGGTGATCTTGTCCACATACTCCTCACGCAGCGTGGCGAACCACGGCGTGTCGGCCTGCCACCACCACAGGTTGGCCAGGTTCTCGGCATTGTAGACGTCGGCGAACTGGGCCTTGTAGTTGTCGCCCGCGTAGTCGGCAGCGCCGGTCACGGCAGAGTTGTAGCCGGTGTTGCCTGCCAGAAGGCCGGCCATCTCCGGGTCCAGCATGGCGTTGAGGAAGGCGTAGGCCTGCTCCAGGTTCTCGGAGCCCGACGGAATGCCCATGGAGTCCATCCAGGTGATGCCGCCTTCCTTCGGCATGCGGTACTTCCACTTGGCGTCTTCCCGGTTCAGCAGGAGACCGGTGGTGTCCCAGGTCTGGCCGATGGTGGCGCCGGCCTGCTTGAAGGCGTTCGTCGCCTCGGTGGCATTGTTCCAGAACGCGGCGATGTTGGCCTTGCGCTCGATGATGAACTTGGCGCAGGCATCCCACACGCGGCGGGCCTCATCCTCGGTCTTGTAGACGTCGAGCATGCGGTCGGACTTCACCTCGCCGATCGCGTCGAGATAGAGGCCGACACCCATGATCACCGACTTCTGGCGGAAGGCGGCCTTGCCGGCGGCTTCCGGCGACCACATGGTGCCATAGGACACGTCGTCGGCATTGAACTGGGTGCTGTCGAGGGTGATCGCCTCGGTGCCCCAGTTGAACGGCAGCAGCATGCGCTTGCCGCGATAGGTGCCGCCGAGCTGGACGCTGTCACGCAGCATGGACGGGATCAGCTTGTCGAGCTCGAGCTTGCTCTCGTCGAGCGGCTGCAGCAGGCCGTCCGGATAGTA
This sequence comes from Stappia sp. TSB10GB4, assembly GCF_900185745.1. Lineage (NCBI taxonomy): Bacteria > Pseudomonadati > Pseudomonadota > Alphaproteobacteria > Hyphomicrobiales > Stappiaceae > Stappia > Stappia sp. TSB10GB4. The sequence goes on from NZ_FYAV01000032.1 coordinate 63,616, forward strand.
GTTGTTGCCGTTGGTGATCGACGGGAAGATGACGTCGAAGCCCTTGCCGCCGGCGGCGCGCAGCTTCTGCTCCGCCTCGTCGTTGGAGCCATAGGTCGACAGGTTCACCTTGATGCCGGTGTCGCCCTGGAACTTGTCGATCATGTTCTGCTGGATGTAGTCGCCCCAGGCGAAGACGTTCACCTGGCCGGACGAGGCCAGCGCGTCGCCGGCCTTGAGGATGGCCGGGGCGGCAAGCAGGGTCGATGCGGCTGCGGAGCCCTTGAGCACCGAACGGCGGGAAATGGACATGTCGGACCTCTCCGTTACATTGGTCTTGCGAGCGGCGACGGATCGGCGGGTCTCCTCCCCGCATCGCTCGCTCGGCCATAGGTCAGTTTGACAACGTTAGTATGACACGGAAGGGTACGGCATCCGCCGGCTGGCCGGCGCGACAGGACCGGAACGGCCTCCCCTCGCGGCAATCTCCAGCAAGAGCGTCCCTCGCATGTAAGGCAGACGTTATTGGTGCAGATATGATCTTTCAACCGAAAGATTAGCCGGCTGTGGAGCAATGGCGAAGCAGCGGCCCACTTGCGGCTTGCCGCCCTTTTCGTATAGGCAAATCCGAAAGTCAGAAGCGGAGCCTGAAAAGCGATGGTTTCCCTGCGACACGACCGGAATTTCGATCCGCGACATGGCGAAATCGTCGAGATATCGTCGGCTGTGCGACGCGCGACCGCGCCCAATCGCGGTCCTTTCACCTGGCACGGAACGAATACCTACCTGATCGGGCGCGACGAGGTGGCAGTGCTCGATCCCGGCCCCGTCGACCCCACTCACGCGAGGCTGCTTCTCAACGCCGTCGGCAAGGACAGGCTCGCCGCCATCCTGGTGTCGCACACCCATGTCGACCATTCCCCCGGCGCAAGGCTGCTACAGGAGATGACCGGGGCGCCGATCGTCGGCTGCGGTCGGCACCGGGCAGCGCGCGCCCTCCAGCCGGGCGAGACCAATCCGCTCGACGCCAGCGCCGATGCCGACCACGTCCCCGACCGCGAATTGCGCGACGGCGACAGCCTCACCATTGACGGCCTGACCCTGACCGCGGTGGAAACGCCCGGCCATACGGCCAACCATCTCGCCTTTGCGCTCAACGACGGCAATGTGCTCTTCTCCGCCGATCACGTCATGGCGTGGTCGACCTCGATCGTCGCGCCGCCGGACGGCTCGATGAGCGCCTACATGGCCTCGCTGGCGCGGCTTTCGCAGCGCGACGACAGCGTCTATCTGCCGGGGCATGGCGGAGCCGTGACCGCTCCGGCAGAGTATATCGCGGGGCTCATCGCCCATCGACAGGCGCGGGAGACGGCGATCCTCGACCGGCTCACCGCCGGCGACCGGACGATCCCGGAGATGGTGGCGAGGATCTATGCCGATGTCGACCGCGCGCTGCACGGCGCGGCGGCGTTGTCGGTGCTCGCCCAGGTCGAATGGCTGATCGAGCGCGGGCTGGTCGGCCTGGCGCCCGGCCAAAGTCCGACCTTGACGCTGGCAAGCCGCCTGGAACTCGCCTGACGAACATCCGAAACGGGTGCCACGCGCCATCTCCTTTGACGGGCAGCCAGGAACATGGCATGTGACGGCAAAATGCGGGCCGACGCCCGCCGGACATCTCCCACCGGACGAGACCCCGCATGCGCATCAAGGCCGTATTGTTCGACCGCGACGGCACGTTGACCGACTTCGACAGGACCTGGGGCCCCGCGATCGCCCTGGTGCTGCAGGATCTGGCGCGCGGCGACGGGGCCCTGCTGGAAACGCTGGAGACACTCGCCATGTTCGACGTGGCGCAGGCCCGCTTCACCGGTCCGTCGATCCTCAAGGTGCAGTCGCCGAAGGACTATTCCACCGGCTGGGCCGAGGTGATCGGCGAGCCGGACCCGCAGGCGATGCTGGAGCGCATCGAGACGATCCTGCTGGAGCATTGCGACCGCACGGTCACCCCATTCGACAGCGTGGTGGAGACGCTGACCACGCTGAAGGCAAGCGGCCTGCCGCTCGGCATCGCCACCAACGGCACCGAAGCCTCGGCGCGCAAGCAGATGCAGGCGCTCGGCCTCGCGGGCGCCTTCGGCTTCCTCGCCGGCTACGACAGTGGTCACGGGTCGAAGCCCGAGCCCGGCCAATTGCTCGCGTTCGCCCGCCACACGGGCCTTGAGCCGGGGGAGATCGCCATGGTCGGCGACAGTCTGCACGACATGCATGCGGCGAAGGCGGCCGGCATGATGCGCATCGCCGTGACCACTGGTGCAATCCCGCGCGAGCGGCTGGTGGACGAGGCGGATCTCGTGATCGAACGCATGTCGGACCTGCTGCCCGTGGCGCTCGGCAGGGCGGCCTGACCATGGGCACCGTGCGCGCTGTGCTGTTCGACAAGGACGGCACGCTGATCGACTTCCAGAACACCTGGGCGCCGACCTTCCACACCTTGATGAGCGAGCTTGCGGCCGGCGACAGGCTGACAGCGGAGCGGCTGGCCTCGGCCGCCGGCTTCGACCTTGCCAGCGTGCGCTTCGCCCCGGACTCGGTGCTGGTCGCCGGCTCCAACGACGACATCGTCGATGCCTTCGCCGAGATCCTCGGCCTTGCCGATCCGCAGGCGCTGGCAGAGGATATCAACGCCCGCATCGGGGCGATGAGCCTGCCGCATCTCGCACCGTTCGACGACCTTGTCCCCGCGCTCGACCGGCTGGCCGGGCATGGGCTGATGCTCGGCATCGCCACCAACGACGCGGAAGCCTCGGCGCTGGCACAACTCGACGCGCTCGGCCTGACGCAGCGCTTTGCCGCGGTGATCGGCTTCGACAGCGGCCACGGGGCAAAACCCTCGCCGGGCATGGTCTCCGGCTTCTGTGCGGCGCTCGGCCTTGCGCCGCAGGAGGTGGTGATGGTGGGAGACAGCCTGCACGACATGCATGCCGGCCAGGCCGCGGGAACGCGCACGCTCGCCGTGACCACCGGCGTCGTCGGCGCGGATGTGCTGGCGCCGCATGCCGACCATGTCGCCGCCTCGCTGAGCGAGGCGATCGACTGGATCGAGACGCTCCTCGCCCGAACCTGACCGGCCCCTGCCACAGGTCGGTGCGACGGCCCTTGCGGCCGCCGCTGCCAAGCCCACGGCACGCCCGGCGGCGCAAGGAGGTTCGCATTCGCCGACGGTCGTGGTAAGCGGTTGGAACGAAACGCGGTCTCAGTCACAGGGAAGTTTCCGCCCGCCGCATGCGCAAGATCCTGCCCCTCTCCCGGTCGCGCCTCGCGGCGGCAAGCCTCCAGTTCGGGCGGCTGGCCCTGCCTGTTCTGGTGATCTCCGCGCTGATCCACCGGGCGGATATCGTCACGACGCCGCAATTCCTGGTTCTTCTGACCCTCGGCCTGCTGCTGGCCGCCGCCGCCTGCGGAACAGCGCTGATCGCGGGGCTCGTCCTGTGGCGGCGCGGCGGCACCGGCTGGGCGCTGGCGGTGCGCGGCTTTTTCTACGGTGTCGTGGCGCTGACGCCTGCCCTCTTCGCGCTCTACGCCTTCGCGATCTATCCGCAACTCGCCGATGTCAGCACCGACACGGAAAACCCGCCGCAGATTGCCAGCGGCCTCCCCTTCACCGGGGCTTCGAGACAAGCGGAGAGCTATCCCGACCTGGTGTCGCGACGTTTCCGCATCGCCCCGCCGGAGCTGCACAGGGCGGCCCTGCAGGTCGCGGCGCGCAACCGCTGGACGATCACCGCCGAGTTGCCGCCCGGCATGCCCGACGAGCCGACACGCTTCCAGGCCGTAGCGACAACGCTTGTCTTCGCCTTTCGCGACGACATCGCCGTGCGCATCCTGCCGGATCCGGTCGGCGCAAGGCTCGACATCCGCTCCGCCTCGCGCTTCGGCCGGCATGATTTCGGTGCCAATGCCAACCGGGTTCGCGGCTTCTTCGAGGACCTCGACGCCGTCCTGGTCGCAGCCTATGGCATCCTCGACCCGGTCGAAGAGGACGAGGACCTGCCGGCCGACCTGCCCTTGCTGGATGCTGACGCGCCGGAGCGCGAAGACGGGCAGACGCCTCTGCCCGGCGCAAAGCCCGATCCCGAGGCTTCCGGCGCACAGAGTTCGGCGACGACCCCGGCACCTCTGCCGCTGGAGCCACTGCCCGACGATCTTTCGGAAATCTATGAAGAGGACGTCCCGGGCGGAACGCCGGCGAGGTGACGCCTTTCCGGCTTCGTCACCCTCTTGATTCCGCTTCGCGTTTCCCGATCCGGCAAGGGGCCGGCACCGCTCTGCGGAAGGTTCGTCCCCTTTCTCGGAATCGCAAAAGGTTACAAGGTGTTAAGAAGAGTGACTGGCGCCACCATGTTTCCTTGCGTCATCCTTAGTTTTGACCAAATCGGAGACGATTTGTGCGCATCGCCGACAGGATGTTCCCCGGCGCAACCAACGACCCGGACCCAGACATGACTTCCAAGTCCCCCCAAGCCGCCGCTCCCGCTCCGCGACCGAGCCTTGCCTCTCTGTACAAGCCGGTCGGCATCGGTGCCGTGACCGCGGCGAACATCTGCAAGACCGGGATGGTCAAGGCGTCGCAGCCCAAGGCCAAGTGACGCCGAGCGCCGCAGGCACGGAGCAGGAAACGGCGCCGGCACGGCGCCTCCTGCACCGCGTTGCGGAAAATCCGTCAAGAAAACGCTATAGGGTTCCCGAATCGCACGCGATTTCATCGGGAGCCTTTTTTGCATGATCACCGCCTATACGCTCGATGCCGGCGCCATCGTCGAGATTCGCTGCTCGGCCGAGACCCGAATTCCCGATCTGGCCCTGTGGGTCGACCTTGCGTCTCCCACACCCGAGGAGCGGGCGATGGCGGAGCTCTGGATCGGAACTGAAATTCCCACCCGCGAGGAGATGGCCGCGATCGAAACATCCGAGCGGCTGTACGAGGTGCAGAACACGCTGGTGATGACGGCGGTGATGCCCTTGGTTGTCCGCGAGCCCGATCTGAAATCGGCGGCGATGACCCTGGTGGTGACGAAGGAGCGGCTGGTCTCGCTCCGCCACGGCGAGCCGACCTCCGTCGCCGCCGCCGTCCGGCGGATCCAGCATGACGGCGTTCCGATCCGCACCGCGAGCGATATTCTCTTCGTCCTGCTGGACGCCATTGCCGACCGGGCCGCCGATGTGGTGGAAGAATGCTCCAGCGCGTTCGATACTGTTGCCAGTGATGTGTTCGGCCGCGGAATCGACAGCCGCAAGAGCGCGCAGTACAAGGCCACCATCCAGAAGATCGGCCAGATCGGCCTGAAGATCGCCCGCATGCACGATGCCTGCGCCAGTCTGGAGCGGCTGTTCCTGTTTCTCTCGCTGCATGCCAAGACCCTGGGCCTGAACGGACAGCAGAAGTCCGCCGCCAAGACGCTGGGCCGCGATATCCGCTCGATCCGCGAACATGCGACCGGCCTCGATGCCCGGCTCAACTTCCTGCTCGACGCGACGGTCGGTCTCGTGAACCTCGAGCAGAACCAGATCATCAAGATCTTCTCGGTTCTCGCCGTCGTGTTCCTGCCGCCGACACTGATCGCCTCGATCTACGGCATGAACTTCGAGTTCATGCCGGAACTCAATTGGGCGTATGGCTATCTGTTCTCGATCGGCATCATGTTCATGTCGGTCGCCATCACTTTCCTTTATTTCAGATGGAAGAAGCTGCTTTGAGCCTGCCCGCGTCTGCCCTAGTTTGCCTGACCATGCCGCAGTCAGGACCAGAACCCACCCGATGACGAGCCTCGCCGCAAAACTCGCCGGGGCCCTGCGCCGGGGCCGCCGCCGGCCGCCGGCGGCGCGTCGGCCGCAGCGCACCGGAACGTGGTCGCAAGAGGCCGTGCTGCAGCGGATCGCTCCCCTGCCGCTACGGGACCGGTTCCTTGCCGAGTTCGATCCCGACTACTACCGCGCGCTCTATCCGGACCTTGTGGAACTCGAGGACGAGGCGCTCGCCGCCCATTACCGCGACAGCGGCCGGATGGAGGGGCGGGTCGCCTCGCCGCTCGCCGCGCGCGGCTATTTCGTCGATGCCTTGCAGGGCAACGAACGCTCGCTGGAACTCGGTGCCTTCCACCGGCCACTGATGCGGGGCGCCCATACCAAGCATTTCGACGTCCTGCCGAGAGCGCAACTCATCGAGCGGGCCAAGGCCATCGGCGAGAACCCCGACGGGATTCCCAATATCGATTTCGTGTCGCCGTCCGGCGACCTTGCGGTGGTGGACGAGCAGTTCGACATGGTCGTCTCCTCGCATGTGATCGAGCATCAGCCCAACCTGGTTGCGCATCTTGCCCATGTCGAGCGGATCCTCGACGCAGGCGGCGTCTACGCGATGATCATCCCGGATTGCCGCTTCTGCTTCGATCATTTCATCCCGCCCTCCACCCTCGGTCAGGTGATCGAGGCGCATCGCCAGAACCCGAAAGTGCACACCCTGCGCAGCGTCATCGAGATGCGGGCGCTGACCACCCACAACGATGCCGCTCGCCACTGGAAGGGCGATCATGGCACGCTGGAGCACACGGTGGCGCGCACGCGCAACGCCATCCAGGAATGGGAACAGAGCAAGGGCGCCTATATCGACGTGCATGCCTGGCGCTTCACGCCCGAAAGTTTCACACAGATCATCACCACCCTGAACGGGCTGGGTCTGATCGGCCTCGTTCCCTACCGGGTCTACCCAACCCCCTATCTGGTCAGCGAATTCTGCGCCGTGCTCGGCAAGGCGACATGACGATTCGCTCCGGCTGTGCTCCGCACCTCATCGCCAAGCCCCTGCCCTAAAAGTGGAAACGGGATCGCTGGAGGATCCGGCTTACCATTTGTTAATCGCTTTCTTTCATCCTGTTGCAAAGGCGCAACAACCTCGCCACGCGAGACCGCGCATCGAGCTTCGGGACGGTAACGCCATGACATCCATACGGGTCACCGCGACATCCGCCGAAAAGGATGGAGCAGCCGCCAACCGCTATCGGGCGGGCGCGCTGGCATTCGCCCTGGTTCTGCCGCTCGTGGCTGCCGGTTGCGGCAGCATTTCCATGCCGATCGGCAGCGCCGATCCGGAAGTGCCGCTGGATCTGACCGGATCCATCGATTCGCAGCAGAATGCTGCGGATGTCGACATCAGTTCGCAGGACCGTGCGATCATCGCCCGCGCCATTGCCACCGCTCACGAAAGCGGCAAGGCAGATCCGCCCTTCTCCTGGAACAATCCGATCAGCGGCAATTCGGGCACCATCGTCGCGATCAAGGACGACACCCAGCCCGGCGGCACCGGCTGCACCCGCTTCGAGACGACCGCCAACACCATCGGCGGCGTGCGCGCCTATCTCGGCACCGCCTGCCGCGATGTCATGCAGGACTGGGCGATCATCGAACTGGCCGTGAAGAACCCGAAGCCGGAGACGGCAGGCTGACGTCACGGCCGGGGCTGATATCCGCCTGCAAAGGCGGCCACGGTGGGCGAGGCTCGCCACTGGATTTTATTCCTATCAACAACCATATGGTTCCCGAGCAAGGCGCGGGTGTATACCCGTTGCACCACACACCATCGCGGTCTGAACCATGCGTGATCCCTATTCCGTTCTCGGCGTCGCAAAATCGGCGAGCGAGGCCGACATCAAGCGGGCTTTCCGGAAGCTTGCGAAAAAGTATCACCCGGACCAGAACGCCGACGATCCGAAGGCGAAGGAACACTTTGCCGAGGCGAACCAGGCCTATGAGATCCTGGGCGACAAGGAGAAGCGGGGCCAGTTCGATCGGGGCGAGATCGACGCCGAAGGCAAGCCGCGCTTTCAGGCGCATGGGTTCGGCGGCGGCTTCGACGATTCCGACCTGTTTCGCCAGACACGCGGCCAGTCCTCGGGCTTTGGACGGGGCGGCGGCTTCGACGACATCCTGAACGACATTCTCGGCGGCCTCGGCGGACGCGCCCGCGGCGGCGGCGGGTTTGCCGGTGACGGCGGCTTTGCAGGCGCCGGACCGGGCGGGCAGGCTGGCCCCCGTCCGCGACCGACCCGGCGCGGCAGCGATGCCAACGTCACCGCACGGGTGACGCTGGAGCAGCTCGTCCATGATCGCAAGGTGCGCGTCGCCCTGCCCTCCGGCAAGACGCTGGACGTGAAGCTGCCCGACGGCACGGTGGACGGCGAGAAGATCCGCCTGCGCGGCCAGGGCGAGCCGGGGGAAAACGGCGGTCCCGCCGGCGATGCCATCATCGAGGTGCGCCTTGCCCGGCATCCGATCTTCACCCCCTCCGGCGACGACCTGCGGCTCGACCTGCCGATCACCCTCTATGAGGCGGTGCTGGGTGCAAAGGTGCGCGTGCCGACCCTTGACGGCGCGGTCAACCTGACCGTCGCGCCCAACGCCCAGGCCGGCAAGACCATGCGGCTTAAGGGCAAGGGCCTGCCGAACCGTACCGGGGGCCGGGGCGACCTGCTGGTGACCCTGCGCATCGTGCTGCCCGAGGAGGGCGACGAGGAACTGACGACCCTGATGCGGGCCTGGAAGGAACTGCGGCCCTACCGCGCCCGCGGGCCTGAATTCGACTGACACCGGCATGGCCGAGGAGCACGGCAGGAAACGACGCCCACCGCGCAAGGACGACAATCCCGTCCTGCGATGGGTCCTTTTCGGGCTTTGCGCCAGCGCCGTTCTCGGTGGGCTCCTCTGGAAAGCGATGGGCTGGTAGCCCATCGCGTCCTCTTCCTCAGTCCCGCAGCGGCGCGAGGGAGGCCGGCGGAAGGCTGTCCTCCGGCACGAAGAAATCGGGCATCAGGGCGCAGGACGGATCGACCCGATACCTGTCGAAATCGGTGATGCCGCGCGATGCCAGGAAGCTGTCGTCGATGAGGAAGTTGCCGGTGAAATCCCTGGCGGGACTGGTGAAAATTTCCCAGGCGGCATCTGCCAGGATCTCGGGCGTGCGGCTCGAGCGCATCATCTCGTCGCCGCCGATCAGGTTGCGCACCGCCGCGGTGGCGACGGTGGTGCGCGGCCACAGCGCGTTGACCGCAATTCCCTTGTCTCGCAGTTCTCCGGCCAGGCCGAGCACTGCAAGGCTCATTCCATATTTGGCGATGGCGTAGGGAGTGAACGGCGCAAACCACTTCTCCTGCATGTCGAGGGGCGGCGACAGCATCAGGATATGCGGATTGTCGCTGTTCTCCAGCCAGGGCAGCGCGTGTTTCGCACAGACCAGGGTGCCGCGTGTGTTGATCTGATGCATCAGGTCGAAGCGCTTCATGTCGGTCTGCGACAAGGGCGTCAACTGGATGGCGCTGGCATTGTTGACGAGGATGTCTATGCCGCCGAAGGTCTGCGCGCCCTGCGCCAGCGCATCGGCCACCGACGCCTCGTCGCGCACATCGACGACAAGCGGCAAGGCCCGGCCGCCGGCTGCCTCGATCTCCTCCGCCGCGCTGTAGATGGTGCCCTCCAGCTTCGCATGCGGCGCGGCGGTCTTGGCGGCAACGATCACATTGGCGCCGTCGCGCGCGGCGCGCAGGGCGATCGCCTTGCCGATGCCCCGTGACGCACCGGTGATGAAAAGCGTTCGGTTCTTGAGCGACATGCGTTCCTCCCAACAGCGGTCGCGACCTCAGTCGCTCCCGCGCGACCTATCCATGAATGCGGTGAAGGCGGCGCGCGCCTCCTTCGAGGCCAGGCGCTCCGCAAACAGGCGGATTTCCTCCTCCATGCGGGCCCGCAAGTCCGCGCGCTCGCCCCACAGCAGGGCGCGGGACAGGCGCATCGCCTCGGCCGGCTTGGCGGCGATCGCCCTGGCAGCGGCAAGGGCACGCGCCTCGACCTCCTCCTCCGCCACAACGTGATTGACGAAGCCGGCGGACAGTGCCCGCGCCGCATCGAAAGGCTCGCCCAGGCACAACAGTTCGAAGGCCCGGGCATGGCCCATGACGCGCGGGGCGAGCAGGCTGGCGCCGGCCTCGGGCACGAGGCCAAGGTCCAGGAACGGCGTGCGGAACAGCGCCCGCTCGCTGGCGAAGACCATGTCGCAGTGGAACAGCATCGTCGTGCCGACGCCGATCGCGAGACCGTCGACGGCAGCGACAATCGGGATCTCGCAGGCCGCAAGCGCGCGCAGGAATCGCACCACCGGCGCGTCCTGGATGCCCACAGTGCCGGCCATGGCAAGGAAGTCGGCGATGTCGTTGCCGGCGGTGAAGGCTCCCGGCACGCCGCACAGGAGATGCGCCCGGATGTCCGGGTCCCGCTGTTCCAGCGCCTCGGCAAGAGCCGAGTACATCTCGCCGGTGAGGGCGTTCTTCTTGTCCCGCCGGTTCATCCGGATGCGCTGGACGGCCCCGTCCCGCTCGATCTCGATCATCGCGTCCTCCCCAATACCGCCTCAGGCCAGCGGATCGTAATCCAGCACCGCCGAGGCGACGGAGACCACCTGCTCCTTCAGCGCGGCCGTCTCGGCGAGACGCGCGGAGGCGAAATAGCGGGCCAGCAGCAGCCGGCGCGCAGCCTCCGGCGCGGCATCGCCGCTGCTCGCGAGCGCGCCCTTCAGCAGCATGGCGCCGCCATAGGCAAGGCCGAACAGCCGCAGGAACGGCGTGGCGCCGGCGAGCGCTTCCTGTTGCCGACCGCCCGCAAGCGCGGTCAACATCCAATCCGTGGCGCCGGAGAGATTTTCCAGGGCGCTCTCAAGCCGCGCCGCGATATCGGCAAAGTCCGGGCCGGCCCCGCTTGCCTTCGCCGCGATGGCAGAGAGTTCCTCGACCAGGCCGCGAAACTGCGCCCCGCCTGACAGGGGCAGCTTGCGGGTGACCAGATCGATGGCCTGGATGCCGTTGGTGCCCTCGTAGATCGGCGCGATACGCGCATCGCGATAGTGCTGCGCTGCTCCGGTCTCCTCGATGAAGCCCATGCCGCCATGCACCTGCACGCCGAGCGAGGCGACCTCGACGCCGATATCGGTGGCGAAGGACTTGGCAAGCGGGGTCAGGGTTGCCGCGCGCTCGCTCCAGTGGGCGCGCGCCGCGTCGTCCCCCGCCAGTCGCGCCATGTCGATGGCATGGGCATTGGCGTAACAGATCGCCCGGGCGACCTGCGTCCAGGCCTGCATGTCGAGCAGCGTGCGGCGGATGTCGGGATGTGCGGCAATCGGGCTCATGCCCTCACCGCTCTGACCCGGCACCCGGCCCTGCCGCCGCTCCAGCGCATACGCCAGCGCCTGCTGGGTGGCCCGCTCGGCGATGCCCAGCCCCTGGATGCCGACCGCAAGGCGGGCGTTGTTCATCATCGTGAACATGCAGGCAAGGCCGCGATTTTCCTCGCCGATCAACCAGCCGATGGCACCGCCCTCGTCGCCATAGATCATGGTGCAGGTCGGCGAGGCGTGGATGCCGAGCTTGTGCTCGATGCCGGCACAGCGAACATCGTTGCGCGCGCCCAGCGATCCGTCCGGGTTGACCAGGAACTTCGGCACCAGGAACAGCGAGATGCCGCGCGTGCCGGCCGGTGCGTCCGGCAGGCGGGCCAGCACCAGATGGACGATGTTGTCGGTGAAATCGTGCTCGCCATAGGTGATGAAGATCTTCTGCCCGAAGATCCGGTAGGTGCCGTCGCCGGCGCGCTCGGCCCGGGCGCGCAGGGCGTTGAGATCGGACCCGGCCTGCGGCTCGGTCAGGTTCATCGTGCCCATCCACTCGCCGGAGACGAGCTTGGCGAGATACGTCTCCTGCAGGTCGTTGCTTGCGTGCTTTTCAAGCGCCTCGACCGCCCCCGTGGTCAGGGTCGGGCCAAGGGCGAAGGCCATGGAGGCGGAGTTCCACATCTCCAGCGCCGCAGCGTGCAGCATCGCCGGCAGATCCTGCCCGCCGAACTCCGGCGCGCCGGTCAGTGCGTTCCAGCCGCCCTCGATCCAGGCCCGGTAAACCGCGCGCCACCCGTCAGGCATGGTCACGGTCCCGTTCTCCAGACGCGCGCCCTGCCGGTCCCCAACGCTGTTGAGCGGGGCAATCTCCTCGGCGGCGAAACGACCGGCCTCCTGCAGGATTGCGTCCACCAGGTCATCGGTGACCTCGCTATGCCGCGAATGGGCAAGGACCTCACCCAGTCCCGCCACCTGCTTCAGCGTGAAGGCGATCTCCGATACGGGGGCACGGTACATCTCTCACTCCCTTGACAGGCCGGTGCTTGACGAACGGCGACAGAGGCCGCAGAACCGCCCGGCATCATTTCGGGCGCGAGGATGGCTGCGGCTGACGTAAACGTCAACATGTGACGTGACGGAACCACGCAACCATCCGCCAGCGGACAGGACACGAGGGCAAGCCATGCGGCGCTGGCGGATCGACCCGCAGGAGACGGGCTGGCGCGACACGCCGGAGTTCGAGGCGGCGGTGGCGGACATTCTCGCCGGACGCCTGGTGGCGGTGCCGACGGAAACCGTCTACGGGCTCGCTGCCGACGCCACGAACCCGCTTGCCTGCGCGGCGATCTACGCGGCCAAGGGACGGCCGAGCTTCAACCCGCTGATCGCCCATGTCGCCTCCACCGAGCAGGCCCACCGGCACGGCATCCTCGACGAGCGTGCAAGACGGCTGGCCGACGCCTTCTGGCCCGGACCGCTGACGATGGTGGTCGCCAAGCGACCGGACAGCCCGGTCTGCGATCTGGCGACGGCGGGGCTTGAAACGATTGCGCTGAGGGTACCGGCAGCGGCGATCATGCGTGAACTTTCGTCGGCGAGTGGGCGGCCGATTGCCGCCCCTAGTGCCAATCGCTCCGGCCGCATCAGCGGCACCACGGCGGATGCGGTGGCGGGCGACCTTGGCGAGCACCTTGCCCTGCTGATCGATGCCGGACCGACCCCGGTGGGCGTGGAATCGACCATCGTCGGTCTAGCCGGGGAGCGGCCGACGCTGCTGCGGCCCGGCGGCGTGTCACGCGCGGAGATCGAGGCGGCGCTGGGCGAGGCTCTTGCCGCCCCCTCCCTCTCCTGCGAAACCGCGCCGGAGGCACCTGGCATGCTGACCTCCCACTATGCCCCGCGCGCCGGGATGCGGCTGAATGCCGAGCGGGTCGAGCCCGGGGAAGCGCTTCTCGCCTTCGGAACGCCGCTGCCTCCCGGCTCCGAACACGCCGCGGCCGTGGTCCAACTGAGCGAACAGGCCGACCTTCGGCAGGCGGCCGCCCACCTGTTCACCGCCATGCGGCGCCTCGACGCCAGCGGGGCAGAGCGCATCGCCGTCATGCCGGTCCCGGAGACCGGGCTGGGCGAGGCGATCAACGATCGCCTGCGCCGCGCCGCCGCTCCACGGGACTGAGCCGCGAAAGGCGGTTCGCGTCCGGGCACCGCAAGACGCATCCACCTGCTCGATCTGACGCAGGGGCACACCAAGATGTTGCCCCGCACAACTTGGGCATCGGGATTTTTTACAGTGAAAAATAAATCCTGATTTTACCAAATTCGATCATTTCATGCTCGAAAACGCCGTCTCTCGCAAATTCCTCCTTCTGAAAGGGGTGCGAATCAATTAGTATTATCATTACCTTCACAGGTGATGCAGCGGACCTCCCCTACGGGCCCTAGACTGCCCGCACCTCTTCCGGGGCCGGCGTTTCAAGCCGCCCCGGTTTTCTTTTGCCCAGAGCCTCAAATTTGCGATTGCCTTCCGCGATCCCCCTTGCCTTTGGCTCATTGACAGGGTCTGCCATGCCCGGTCAGATGAGGCACCAAGCGCCCGAAAACGGCCCAAGCTAAGGAAACGCTCTTGGCAACCCTCTACCTGCACCACTCCGCCTATCTCGATCATCTGACCCCTGTCGGTCATCCCGAACGCCCCGACCGGATCCGCGCCATCGACCGGATCCTGGAGCATGAGCGGTTCCAGACGCTGCAACGGGAGACGGCGCCGATGGGGCGGATCCAGGATATCGCCCGGGTCCACCCCTCCTCCTATATCGACATGCTTCACAGGATGGCGCCGCAGGACGGTCTGGTGCGTGTCGACGCCGACACGACCATGTCGCCGGGAAGCTGGGAGGCGGCGATGCGCGGGGTCGGCGGCGCCTGCCAGGCGGTCGACGAAGTGATGACCGGCAAGGTCGGCAATGCCTTCTGCGCCTCGCGGCCGCCGGGACACCATGCGGAAGCGGCCAGGGCCATGGGCTTCTGCCTCTTTAACAATGCCGCGGTGGCCGCCCGCCACGCCCAGCGGGAACATGGCGCCGATCGCGTCGCGATCATCGATTTCGACGTCCATCACGGCAACGGCACCCAGGACATCTTCTGGGCCGACCCGACGGTGATGTACTGCTCGACGCATCAGATGCCGCTCTATCCGGGCTCCGGCGCGGCGAGCGAACGGGGCGAGGCCGACACGATCGTCAACGCGCCGCTTTCGGCCGGCGACGGCGGCGAGGAGTTCCGCGAGGCGATGGAGGTGGCGATCCTGCCGCGCATCGAGACCTTCCAACCCGACCTGGTGATCATCTCCGCCGGCTTCGATGCCCATGCCCGCGACCCGCTCGGCGGCCTCAATCTGGTCGAGGCGGACTTTGCCTGGATCACGATGCGGCTGATGGACATTGCCGACCGCAAATGCGGCGGTCGTGTCGTGTCGCTGCTCGAGGGGGGATACGACCTGGAAGGCCTCGCGCGCTCGGCCGCTGCCCATATCATGACCCTGATGAAGTCCTGATCCCGCCCGTCCACAGGCAAGGCGGAAGGCCGGACGGCTTGCCTTGCCCGGTGGCGGGGCGGCTTGTAGGTTGGCACTCCATCGAGGCAGCAAGCAGGAGCAGGCGTGTGACCCGAGACGACACCGACCCGGCGATCGAGGCGCTCGCCTTCGAGGTCGCCCTCAAGGAACTCGAGGAGATCGTCGGCCGGCTCGAACGCGGCGACGTTCCGCTGGAGGAGAGCATCAAGCTCTACTCGCGCGGCGATCTGCTGCGCCGACACTGCGACAAGCTGCTGAAGGCGGCCGAAGCCAAGGTTGAGCGTATCCAGCTTGCCGAGGACGGCAGCGCAACCGGAACAGCCCCGCTCGACGTCGACTGACGCATTCACCTACTCCTTGAGGTACAGCGCGACGCGCGACAGGAACGCCGTCGACAAGTCCGCGCGGCGCAGGCCGCCGGCGCCGAACAGCGCGTCGAGATCCTCTTTCAGATAGCCGCGATAATAGGGCTCGTGGAAGAGGTCCGGGAACAGCTCCAGGAGTCCGTCGTTTTCCGGCAGATCGCCGTGCTGCAGGCTGTCGATGAAGATCAGACGCCCACCCGGCTTCAGCACACGGCCAAGCTCGCGGGCGACCATCCGGCGGATCTTCGGCGGCAGTTCGTGGAAGAGGTAGACGCAGGAGATCGCGTCGAGACTGGCATCCGCGAAAGGCAAGCGCTCGGCATTGGCATTGACGAAGCCGACGCGGCGCTGCCGGGCAGGCGGCAGAGCCTCGCGCGCATGTTGCAGATAGGGTAGCGAGAGGTCGACGCCGATGCCGCGAAGCCGCGGGAAGGCGGCAAGGGCCGGGGCCAGCAGGCCGCCCGTGCCGCAGGCGATATCGGCATAGGCGAGCCGTCGCTGGTCGGTCTCGCGCACGAGGCGCGACAGGTGCACCAGGCCCTGCCGCCGCATGGCCGCCGTCGCCCCCTTGAACAGGACCTCGACCTGGAAGTCGTAGATGCGGGCACTGTCGCGCGACAGCCAGCCCTCGGTCTGGAAATGGAAATTCTGCCGGTAGTAGCGCGGCAGGCCGGAGGATGCCTCGCGCGTTGCCTCGAAGACCTCCTGATGTCCACCGGTCACGCGCCGCCGGGCCACCTTCGGCACGTCGGCGAGAAAGCGTCGGCTGAGATCGAGAAAGCCGCGCGGGCCGCCGAACTCGCCCTCCGGCATCGGGTAGTGCCCCGCCTCGACATTGGCGAGATCACGGGCGAACAGCGCGGCGATCTGGGAAAACAGGCGCCGGAGATCGGGTGTCGATACCGACCGGCGCGGCTCCCGGCGCCCGTCTTCGCGATCCTCCGGCTGGGAGGCCGCTTCGCCGCCGGCGCGCGCTGCCCTGACGATCCGGCGGGAGATCGCCTGGGCGATCTCGCCATGCACGGCGAACCAGGCGACACGGCTCCCCTGCCGGGCGGCATAGCGCGCCCTGCGGCCCCAGGTGAAGGCACGTCCGGCAAGACTCGTTTCCGCCATGGCGTTCTCCCGTCTTTCGACCCGGACCGCCGCGGCAGCTCTCAGCCGCGCGACAGAACCGCAACACCCTCAATATGGGGCGAATAGCGGAACTGATCCACCGGCAGGATCGACGAGATCCGGTAGCCTCCATCGACCAGGATGCGCAGGTCGCGGGCAAGCGTCGCCGGATTGCACGAGACCGCCACCACCGTCGGCACCTTCGAGCGGGCAAGCTCCCGTGCCTGCGCCTCGGCGCCGGCGCGCGGCGGATCGAAGACGACCGCCTCCATCCCGCGTCCATACTCGTCGAGTTCCACCGCGGTCAGCGGGTTTCGGGAAAGATCACGCCGCTCGGCCCTGATCTCCCTGAGCGCCCCCGCCCCGGTTCTCATCGCCCGGTCCAGCGCGGCAAGGGCGGCAGCCTCGCCTTCGACCGCCCGTACCGTTGCCTGCCGGGCAAGGCGCAGGGCAAAGGTGCCCGACCCGCAGAAGAGATCGGCGACCTTGCGTGCCTTGCCGACACCGGCCAGGACGCGGGCGGCCAGCGCCTCCTCCCCTGCTTCCGTCGCCTGGACGAAGGCACCGGGCGGCGGCACCAGCGGAATGCCCCCCATGTCGAGGGTCGGGGCGCGGGCCTCGACCAGCACCTCGCCGTTGAGCGAGAGGCGGGCAATGCCGGCGGCCATCGCCTCCTCGATCAGCGCGGCGCCCCCGCGCGGCTCGACCCTTGCCGAGGACACGAGCGCAAGATCGACGCCGGTGGGCGTGGCAAGGACGTTGAGCGTCACCTCGCCCTTGCGCGGCATCACCCGCGCGGCGAGTTCCTTCAGCGCGGGCAGCAGGGCGACGATCTCCGGCACCAGCACCGGACAGCGGACGACATCGACGAGGCGGTGGCTCGCGCGCTCGTGAAAGCCAAGCAGAATGCGGGCGCCGGCCCGCGTTGCGGCGAAGACCGCCCGGCGGCGACCACGCCCGCCAGCGTCCGCCGTCGGCTCGACCAGGGGCTCCACCTCGGCGAGCCCGCGTGCGGCAAGCGCGGCGACGAGTTGCTGGCGCTTCCAGTCGAGGATCGCCGCCTGATCCATATGCTGCAGCACGCAGCCGCCGCAGGTGCCGAAATGCGGGCAGACGGGCTCCACCCGCAGGGGCGAGGGCGTCAGCACTTCCAGCAGACGCGCCCGCGTGCCCTCGCGGCGGACGCGGACGGTCTCCCCCGGCAGCGCGAAGGGAACGTGGACGGGACCTTCGGCGGTCTCCGCCCTGCCTTCGCCCTTGTGGGCAAGGGCGGCGATTTCGAGTGTGACATCCTGGCTCATGCGCACCGGTTACTCCGCCGCCGGGACACAGGCAAGCCGCATGCGGCAGAAACCGGCAAGACCGGCGATCAGCCGTCCTTGACCGCCGCCAGCAGCCACTCGCGGTTGCCGTCTCCGCCGGTGATCGGCGAGGGTTCGAGGCCGAGCACGGACCAGCCCGGCTGACCGGCGAGCCAGCCGGCGAGATCCCTCGCCACACCCTCTCCGATTTCGGCGGCGACCAGCCCGCCCTTGCCGACCGCCTCGCGGCCGGCTTCGAATTGCGGCTTCACCAGGAACAGGCCGCAAGCCCCCGGCGCGGCAAGCCCAAGCGCGGGAGGCAGCGCAAGGCGCAGGGAAATGAAGCTCATGTCGGAGACGACAACGCCGGGGTGCTCACCGCCGAGATCGTCGAGCGTCAGGGCGCGGGCGTTGACCCCGTCGCGGCGCAGCACGCGCGGGTCTCCCGCGACCGACGGGTGCATCTGCCCGTGGCCGACATCGATCGCATGGACCTTGAGCGCGCCGGCCTCCAGCAGCACCTGGGTGAAGCCGCCGGTGGACGCGCCGAGATCAAGGGCAATGCGCCCGGCAACATCGAAAGAAAAGCGCTCGAGCCCGGCCTTGAGCTTCAGGGCCGCGCGCGAGACATAGCCGCCCGCCGGGTCCTCGACGTCGAGCCTGGCCGCAATCGCCACCTTCTGCCCCGGCTTGTCGACGGCCACGCCATCGACCCGGACATGGCCGCGCAAAATGGCATCGCGCGCGCGGGCACGGCTTTCGACAAGCCCGCGCGCCACCAGAAGCTGGTCAAGCCGCTCACGCTCCGCCATGGCTCAGAAGCAATTGGCGATGCCGGTGAGCAACCGGTCGACATAGATGCGCTCGCCGTAGACCCACCACAGGACCCCCGTCGCAGCGAAAGCCGCCGCGAAGAACAGTCCGGCAGGAAGGAGCAGATCAGAGCGCATGTCGACAGGTCCGGTTCAGGTCGCCTCAGGACGCATTATCGATGAGGCGACGCAGTTTGGCCATGGCGTTTTCCGGGGCCTCGTCATAGGCGATGGTCCCGACGAAGCGGTTGTCCTTGTCCATCAGGAACACCGCAGCCGAGTGGTCCATCGTATAATCGCCATCGTCGAGCGGCACCCGGCGGGCATAGACGCGATAGGCCTTGATCATCTGCTCCGCCTGCTCGGGCGTGCCGGTGAGCGGCCGGATGCGCTTGTCGAAGGCGGCGACATAGTCCCGCATGACCTCCGGCGTATCGCGCTCCGGATCGACGGAGACGAAGGCGAAATTCATCTTGTCCGCATCCGGTCCGAGTTGCTCGATCCACATCTGGGTTTCGGCCAGCGTGGTCGGGCAAACATCCGGGCAGAAGGTGAAACCGAAGAAATAGGCCGCCGGCTTGCCGCGGAAGTCGGCGTCGGTGACGATCGTCCCGGTCGACGCATCGGTCATCGTGAAGGGGCCGCCGATGCTGGCGACCGGCGAGATCAGCCCCTCGCCTTCCGGCGCGACATATTGCTGATAGCCGACATAGCCCATGGCGCCGAGCAGCGCGATCACCGCTGCCCAGGCGACATAGCGCAGGATCTTCAGTGCGGACATGCTGGCTTACTCCTTCACGCCCTGCTTGCCGTGGCCGGGCATCCCATGCCCCGGCATGGCCTTGGCGCCCATCTTCTCCACCGTGAACGTGACATCGACCTCGCCAGCCTTTTCAAAGGTCAGCGTCGCGGTAACGGTTTCGCCTTCCTTCAGCGGCTCGACGATATCCATGAACATCACATGATAGCTGCCCGGCTTCAGTTCCAGCGTTCCACCGGCCGGAACCTCGACGCCGTCCGCCATCTCGCGCATTTTCATGACGCCGTCCACCACCGCCATCTCATGGATCTCGGTGCGGCTGGAGACCGGCGACACGGCTGCGACGAGACGATCGGCCTCGCCGGAATTGGTGATTGTGAGAAAACCGCCACCGGCACGCGCCTGGGGCGGCGTGGCGCGGGTCCAGGCGCCCGACAGGGTGAGGGCGCCGACGGTCACGTCCTGCGCAAGTGCCGACAGAGTGGCTGCCGGCAGGGTCGCGGTGGCGAGAAGGGCGGCAAGGGCAAGCTTGGAAAAGTAGGTCATTTTCGTCTCCCGAAAATCGATATCTAACAGCTCAGTCCCGTGGCGACATGGACAAGGCGCAAAGACGGGACATGGTGCAGGACGGCAGGTGGGGCGCGCAGTGTTCGCGCGCTGCCGGGTCAGATCCTGGCGGGAGGCGGTGCCCGAATGGCTCCGGCACGGATGGTCAAGCCGACGAGAGGCGGCTCGCGGCGAGAGCCCAGCGGGACCAGCAGGCTCGCCCGATACGGGGGCTCGGCGGTCGCAACTGATGCTGCCGCGAGGGCTGTGAACACCGAGGCGGAATGCGGACACACGGGCCCGCAGGGGCACAGGCCCGGGACATGGTGCAAGGGGCCGGAACCAGGTTCCTCGCCTGCGGCGGTACTGCCAAGGCAAAGGGAGGACAGGGCCTGCGCCTGGTCCTCCCCGACCTGTGCCAGCGTCATCGGCACGGCAGCCAGTTGCAGCAGCAGAGCCAGCGCGCATGCCAGCGCAAGCGGCAAGGCTTCGCGGCGCAGAAGGCCGAACATGGTCGCTCGCTGGATCATCGTGCGACAATGCCCCAACCTGCCTGCCGGGTCGAGAGATGAGATGCCGCAGGCCGGGCCGCGAAGGACATCGTCAGTCCCCCCGCGCCTCGGCAGCCGGAGCATCCGAGACCTTGGGCTCCCCTGATCCCGCGGCCGCCCCGCCCGGTGTCTGCGCCAACGCGGCAGGAGTCAGATGTTCCTCGCCTATGGCTGCGGCGGTCGCCCCCAGCGTGTCGTCGGAAACATGATCATAGGCCGGAAACTCTTCCGGCGGGATCACCGAGGGGTCCTCCAGGTCCAGCGGCTCGGGGCTCAGGACCGTACCCACCTGCGCCGAGGCCGCGTAGTCGAAGTCAGTCTTGTCCTCGGTCGAGGGCGCCGCCCGCTGGAACAGGCGCGACAGAATATAGAACCCCATCAGCGCCTGGATCACCGCCACCTGGAGGAACAGGCCCCAGGAGCCGACGGACTGCATCAGATAGGCGGCCGTGAGCGGGCCGAAGGACGAGCCGATGCCGAACGCGAGGTTCATGCCCGACGACGTCTCGACATAGTCGCTGCGATCCGCGTGATCGAAGGCATGCGAGGCCGCGATCGCATAGGCCGGCTGCGTGGCGATGCCGGCAAGCAGCACCAGCGCGATGGCCATGGCGAAACCGTTGATCGGCACGGTCATGAACACGATGCTGACGACGACGGCGGAGGCGGCCAGGCCCAGCAGCACGAGGCGGCGGTCCAGCCTGTCGGACAGGCGGCCGATCGGCCATTGCGAGAGAGCGCCAGCGCCGACGAAGGCGGCGGCGAAATAGGCCGCCTGGCTGGTGGTCAAGCCGATCTGGATGGCATAGAGCGGCGTCAGCATCCACAGTGCACCCTGGGTGATGCCGATCATCAGAACCGCGACCAGCGCAGTCGGAGAGTTGCGATAGAGCTTCACCGGCCGGAACCGTACGACGGTGATCGGCGCGGGCTGGTTGGCCGTGGTCAGCGAAACGGGAATCACCGCGAGACTGACCGCCACCGACGCAATCGCGAAGGGGATGAATGTGGCGATATCCATCACCGTCAGCGACAGTTGCCCGGCGGTCATCGCCGCATAGACCAGCACGATATAGATCGACATGATCGTGCCGCGGTTCTCGTTCGAAGCCTGCTCGTTGAGCCAGCTTTCGACGATCATGTAGAAACCGGCGAGGCAGAAGCCGGAGATGACGCGGATGGCGCTCCAGGCCAAGGGCTCGACCATGATCGGATGCAGGATGGCGGCGGCGGACATCAGCGACACCAGGGCGGCGAACGCACGGATGTGCCCGGCGCGCATGATCACGTAAGGCGCGCCAAGACAGCCGAGAACCAGGCCGATGAAATAGCTCGACGACACCAGGCCGATCTCGAGATCGGAGAAACCGGCCTGGGAGCCGGCCAGCGGGATCAGCGTGCTCTGCAGTCCGTGACCGGTGACGAGCAGTGCGATCGCGATCAGAAGGGCCGATACCGGGGCCAGCGCCTGCGCCATGTCGCGCCCTTTCCTCACAGATGCGGGCCGGTGTCCCGGCCGGGGTGGTCTCGCGGAAGGTTGAGGCAGTGCGGCCCGGCGCTGCCCGACACATCCCGACGCGATGACTGCGGCGCGCACGGGCGCACACGTGACGTCGCCGGGACCGTTTCAATATTCGCGTGCCGGTGTCAATGCACGCAAGGCGCATGGCGCTGCCCGGGCAGGGCATGGGTCATGCGGGCGCCATTCAGGCGGCGGCGTCACGCCAGGAGCGCGGCCGTCTCGCTCCCGCGCCCGAGCGCCGAGAACACCGTGTGCAGGATGCCGCGAACATCGAGGCCGGCCTCGGCATACATGCGCTCCGGCTTGTCGTGTTCGATGAAGCGGTCGGGCAGGCACATCGGCCGGACCTTGAGACCAGCGTCCAGCGCGCCGCGCTCGGCCAGGAGTTGCAGCACATGCGAGCCGAAGCCGCCGACGGAACCTTCCTCGATCAGCACCAGGACCTCGTGCTCGCGGGCCAGCCGCAGCACCATGTCCTCGTCGAGCGGCTTGGCGAAACGGGCATCGGCAACGGTCGTCGACAGGCCGGCCGCGTCGAGCTCATCCGCCGCCAGCAGGCACTCGCGCAGCCTTGTGCCGAAGGACAGCAGCGCGACCTTGCTCCCTTCCCGCACGATCCGGCCCTTGCCGATTTCCAGGATCTGTCCGCGCTGCGGCAGGTCGATGCCGACGCCCTCGCCGCGCGGATAGCGGAAGGAGATCGGCCCCTGGTCATAGGCTGCGGCCGTCGCCACCATGTGGCGAAGCTCCGCCTCGTCGGCCGCCGCCATGACGACGAACCCGGGCAGGCAGGCGAGATAGGCCGTGTCGAAACTGCCGGCATGGGTCGGGCCGTCGGCACCGACCAGGCCGGCCCGGTCGATCGGGAAGCGCACCGGCAGACCCTGGATGGCGACATCGTGCACCACCTGGTCGTAACCGCGCTGCAGGAAGGTCGAATAGATCGCGCAGAACGGCTTGTAGCCTTCCGTCGCCATGCCGGCGGCGAAGGTCACCGCATGCTGCTCGGCGATGCCGACATCGAAGGTCCGCTCCGGGAAGACCTCGCCGAAGAGATCGAGACCCGTACCGTCCGGCATCGCCGCCGTGACCGCCACGATGCGCTCGTCGTGGCGCGCCTCCTCGACGAGGCTCTCGGCGAAGACGCGGGTGTAGCTCGGCGCGTTGGCCTTGGGCTTGGACTGTTCGCCGGTGATGACGTCGAACTTGGCGACGCCATGATACTTGTCGGCGGAATTCTCGGCCGGCGCATAGCCCTTGCCCTTGCGGGTCACGACATGAATCAGCACGGGCCCCTGATGCGTGTCGCGAACGTTCTTCAGCACGGGCAGCAGGTGGTCGAGATTGTGACCGTCGACCGGGCCGACATAATAGAAGCCCAGTTCCTCGAACATGGTGCCGCCGGTCCAGAAGCCGCGGGCATATTCCTCGGCCCTGGCGGCCTTCTGCTGCAGGTGTCGCGGCAGGGCCTTGGCGAGCTGCTTGGCGGCATCGCGCAAGGTCAGATAGGTGCGCCCCGACACCAGGCGGGCAAGATAGGCGCTCATCGCGCCGACGGGCGGGGCGATCGACATGTCGTTATCGTTGAGAATGACGATCAGCCGCGAATGCTGGGCACCCGCGTTGTTCATGGCCTCATAGGCCATGCCCGCCGACATGGCGCCGTCGCCGATCACCGCGATGATGTTGTTGGAGCGCCCGTCGAGATCGCGGGCCACCGCCATGCCGAGGCCGGCGGAAATCGAGGTCGAGGAATGCGCTGCGCCGAAAGGATCATATTCGCTTTCGGAGCGCTTGGTGAAGCCGGACAGTCCGCCGCCCTGGCGCAGGGTGCGGATCCGCTCGCGCCGTCCGGTCAGGATCTTGTGAGGATAGCACTGATGGCCGACGTCCCAGATCAACCGGTCGTCCGGCGTGTTGAAGACGTAGTGAATCGCCGTCGTCAGTTCGACAACGCCAAGTCCCGCCCCCAGATGACCGCCTGTGACCGAAACCGCGTCGATCACCTCTGCGCGCAGTTCGTCCGCAAGCTGGCGCAGGTCGCGCTCGGAGAGTTGGCGCAGGTCGCTCGGCGAACGGACAGTGTCGAGCAGCGGCGTTTCGGGGCGATTGTACACGGAAGCGATCCCAGGAGTTCGACGCGAGACGGCGGAAGCGGCACATGCTCCCGTCACCCTGTGGCGGCCGGGCTATGACGGCCAAGGTCGCTCAATACCACCATGTAGACATAGGGCGCAAATCCACTGCTCGCATCCCCCCGCAATCGCGCCGAAAATGCGGCAACCGTGCGGGGAGAATATCACTATTCGAGCCGGGGGAATGCAACCCTGGGTAAATCAATACCTGTCGAAACTTCTGATATAGCGGGAAAATTCTGGTTTTACCCACCCATTTAGGTGATGCAAGAGGCATGAAAAGCTACTAAATACAGGTTGTGGTCGATGGGGCCACGTGCACAGTGATCGACTTGAGGCCGTGCCTTTGGCACGGCCTCCTTTTTGTGCAGGTGCCCGTTTGCGCGCCCTCTCCGTGCCCGGCCTGCGCGGTTCCGCCGCAGGCCGGGGGCGCCGCAATCACACCTCGCGGATCTCCGTCGTCTCGATGACGATGCCGAAACCCTCAAGCCCCACATAGCGGCGCTGTCGGGAAGCCAGCAGGGTGATCGAGTTGACGCCGAGATCCTTGAGGATCTGGGCGCCGAGGCCGATTTCCCGCCAGTGCTCCTCGCGCGCCTGGGCCGACTGATGCTCTTCGGCCTCGGCGGCGGCAAGGTCGGTGCGCGCGCGGCGCGCCTGGCGGGCAACGCCGACGGAGCCTTCGCGCAGGTAGACGACGATGCCGCGGCCACGCGCCGCGAAATCCCGCATCACGTCGTCCATGACCCGCGCATCGCCGAACACATCGTCGAGCACCGATTCCAGTTGCAGGCGCACCGGCACATTGCGGCCGTCGAGGATGTCGCCGAAGACCACCGCCACGTGATGCATCGGGTCGTAGGGCGTCGAATAGGTCACCGCATAGGCCGGGCCGGCGATGGTTTCGATCGGCTGCTCCGCGACCCGCTCGACCAGCCGCTCCATCCGCTGACGCCAGGCGATGAGATCGGCGACGGACACCATCTTGAGATTGTGGCGGGCGGCGAATTCGGCGACTTCCGGCCCGCGCTTGACCGTTCCGTCGTCGTTGACGAGTTCGGAGATCACCCCCACCTCCGGCAGACCGGCAAGACGGCAGAGATCGACCGCCGCCTCGGTATGGCCGGAGCGCATCAGCACGCCGCCCTCGCGGGCGACCAGCGGAAAGATGTGGCCCGGGCGGGCAAAATCGGCGGCCCCGGCATTGGGATTGGCGAGCCCGCGGACGGTCGAGCAGCGCTCCTCGGCGGAAATGCCGGTGGTCAGGCCATGGCGATAGTCGACCGAGATGGTGAAGGCCGTCGACAGCGGCGCGTCGTTGTCGGCAACCATCGGGTCGAGGCGCAGGCGGCGGGCGTTTTCGCGCGTCATCGGCGCGCAGACGATGCCGGACGTATGGCGGACCATGAAGGCCATCTGCTCCGGCGTGATCAGCGAGGCGGCAACGATCAGGTCGCCCTCGTTCTCCCGGTCGTCGTCGTCGGTAACCACAAGCATTTCGCCGCGTTCGAAGGCGCGCAGCGCCTCCGCAACGCGTGTCTGGGACATGTCCACGTTTGAAGATCCTTTCAAGCCAAGCAGGTCGTTCGGGGTCACGGCGCCACCGGTGGCGGCGGCGATCCGTTCCGCGCTTTCGCGCGAGACCCAGACGCCCGGATCGTTGCACAGGGCGGTCACAGCCGCCGGCGACAGGCCGGCGCGGCGGGCAAAGGCCGACCGGGTTTCCTTGTTGAGGGTAAGCCAAGCATCCAGACGCATGCCCGGATGCTAGCCTCGGACAATTTCAGTTACAATGAAAAATATCGAGAAATTCAGTTATACTGAATTTATCCTACCTGCCCGCGGTGGCGCAGATAGTGATCGGCGATGACGCAGGCCAGCATCGCCTCGCCCACCGGCACGGCGCGGATGCCGACGCAGGGGTCATGCCGCCCCTTGGTCCGCACATCCACTTCCTCGCCCGACCGGGTCACCGAACGGCGCGGGGTCAGGATCGACGAGGTCGGCTTGACGGCAAAGCGCGCGACGACCGGCTCGCCGGAGGAAATGCCGCCGAGAATGCCGCCGGCATGGTTGGTGAGGAACACCGGGCGCCCATCGGCGCCGATCCGCATTTCGTCGGCATTTTCCTCGCCGGTCAGAGAAGCCGCTTCGAAGCCATTGCCGATCTCCACACCCTTGACCGCGTTGATCGACATCAGGGCGGCGGCGATCTCCTGATCGAGCTTGCCGTAGAGCGGTGCGCCGAGACCGGCCGGCACGCCCTCGGCCACCACCTCGACCACGGCGCCGACGGAAGAGCCGTCCTTGCGGATCTGGTCGAGATAGTCCGACCAGCGCGCGGCCGTCGTCGCATCGGGACAGAAGAACGGATTGTTGCCGATCTCGTCCCAGTTCCAGCGGCTGCGGTCGACCTTGTGCGGCCCGACCTGCACCAGTGCGCCGCGCACCACGAGCCCCGGCACCACCTTGCGGGCGATGGCGCCGGCGGCAACGCGCGCCGCCGTCTCACGCGCGGATGAGCGCCCGCCGCCGCGATAGTCCCGGATGCCGTATTTGGCGTCATAGGTGAAATCGGCATGGCCGGGGCGGTAGCTCTCACGGATCTCGGAATAGTCCTTCGAGCGCTGGTCGGTGTTCTCGATCATCAGCGAGATCGGCGTCCCGGTGGTGCGCTGAACGCCGTGGTCGTCGCTCATCACGCCGGAAAGGATGCGGACCGCGTCCGCCTCGCGCCGCTGGGTCGTGTATTTCGACTGGCCGGGCTTGCGCTTGTCGAGAAAGGTCTGGATCTCGGCTTCGGTCAGTTCGATGCGCGGCGGACAGCCGTCGACGACGCAGCCAAGCGCCGGGCCATGGCTCTCGCCCCAGGTGGTGACACGGAAAAGATGGCCGAAGGTATTGTGCGACATCTGGGGATCCGGAACATGACCGACAAACGGACTGGCACAGGTCTTCTAAAGCGCCCGGCCGCGCAGGGAAACCGCAAAAGCGACAAGGGGCTTTCAGGCGGCAGCGCCGGAGGCTTGCTCTGCCAGCCGCTGCTTGAAATCCTGCGCGGCGCGCGCATAGCCGCCATCGGCTCCATCGATGAAATGGATATGGCGGTTTTCCTCAAGGCTGAAGACAAGGCAGGTCATCAGCGCCTCGTCCGAGAGATGCAGGCCGTAGACCAGGTGTCCCGCCGCCTCTCCCTTTTCCAGATAGGCGGTGAGAGCCTCCAGTTCGCGCCCGTCGAGGTCGAGCACGAGGCGCAGCATGTCGTCGAACTTGCGAAAGTCGGTGTTGAGCGCGAGCTGATGCAGATAGTGCTCCGGTTCGAACGGGCCGATGCGGCGGCCAGTGGCAACGCTGACGACGACGGCGACGCATGCAGCCAGCCCGGCAAGGTAGGTGCGCCACCGGCTGCGGCGCCAGCCAACCATCCGCGCCTCGATCTTCAGCCCCGCAGGGGGAAAACGGAATTTCAGCGAACTTCGGCGCACCGGAGCGCTCGCGGGGTCTGCTCCCGTCAGATCGATGCCGAGCATGCCGCGAAGGTCGTCGAGAATCCCGCTCAACTCCTCCATGCGGCCGCTGGCGGGCCGCAGGAGCAGCGTCGCGATCCTGCCACGGCGCGCCGGCAGCGGCTCCCAGCGACAGGACAGGCCGTCGAGCGGCGCGGGCTCCACGACATCCGGCTCGACGAGCCGGTAGGGGGCGACGCGCGCCTCGTCCTTGAGAATCGTCTCCGCAAGCTCGATGCCGCCGCCCGAGAACATGGCCAGGTTGTTGCCCCGGCTGAGTTCGAACTTCGCGACCCGCAGATCGGCCCCCTCAGCCCGCAACGCGGCAACCGGAATGGCCGCGACCCGCAGATCGAGGCTGGCCGTCTCCCGCGCCATCGCGCGAACGGAGACGAGCGCACGACCGGCCTCCTCGGCAAGCGCCGGAGGCACCGCCACCAGCGCGCCGTCACCGCCGAACACGAACGGAAGCTCGATGCGCCCCGCCACGTTCAACACTGCAGAAACGACTGCCGCCGCAACCATATTGACATGTTTGTAGCGCCCGGCGGCGATGGCATCGCGCGAGCGGACGATGTCCGAGGCCAGAAGGATCCAGTCATCGGGAAGCGGCTCGAAGGCGGCCGCATCGCTCACTTTCGCGAACTCGCTGAACACCGGTAAGGCTTGGTAGAAGTGTCCGGTTCCCTCGGTCATATCGCTCACGACACCATCCTTCCGCCTCACGCGGCAGTGTCCGCCACCGCTGCACCGCAGGCAAGGCATTCCGCCCTGCCAGTTGCCGATATCAGGAGCGGATCGAATCTCTTCAAGAACGGATATGGGCGCCGTCAGGCCTCCAGCAGACGTTTCCGCAAAGCGTGCAGACGCCGGGAGAGATCCCTCACCTCCTCCGGGTCGAGTCCGACGGCGGCCGCGATGCAGTCGGGCACCGCGCGCGCCGCCTGCTCGAGATCGCGCCCTTTGGCCGTCAGATGAACCCGCACGACCCGCTCGTCCTCGGCGTCCCGCGTGCGCCGGATCAGCCCGAGGCTTTCAAGCCGCTTGAGCAGCGGCGTCAGCGTGTTGGACTCCAGGTCCATGTGCCGGCCGATATCCTTCACCATGCGGTTGTCCGCCTGCCACAGCAGCAGCATCACCAGATACTGCGGATAGGTCAGGCCGATATCGGCCAGCGCCTGGCGGTAGAGATGGTTGAAGGCGTGGGATGCCGCGTAGACGGAAAAGCACAGAAGCTCTTGCGGCAGACCGCGGGTCGCCCCGTCATCGTCAAGCATGTTGGGGTCAAGCATGTTGGGGTCGGGCGTATCGGGCACCATGTCGGATCTCCTATGAGCCGGATATAGATCGCGCGCGATCTTTTATCAAGCCCTGTTCCCGGCCATGCAAAGCCGCCGCGGCCGACGCCCTTCGCCGGCTGGTGACCCGGTCGATGCGGCGACCGGCGCCATCGAAACGCCATGCTTGACTGGCAGACTGAAAGACGTGTGGACATTGCGTCCGGGCAGGAGGCGTAGCCGCCGATCACGTCGGCGAAGCAGTCACAACTGGCACCCCGCTTCAAAGCGCCGATGAACCGGCGACGTCCATTCGCGCTTCTGCCGATCCCCACTTGACGCCAGAGCCGAGGTTTTGTTCGATCCCGCCCCGGACCATACGGGCGGGTCCACGGAGAACACGATGAAACGCATGCTGCAGATGACCCTTGCCGCCGTCATGCTGATGCTTGCCGGGACGGCCGCGTCCCTGGCCGGCGAAGTCGAGGCGACCATTGTCGAGATTCGTCCCGACGCATCCGTGCTGGTGCTGTCGGACGGCCAGACCTATGCCATCCCGGTCGACTTCTTCGTCGACGACCTGAAGACCGGCATGCGGGTGCTGGTGTTCTACGACGAGACGACCAGCAACCGCATGCTGACCGACGTCCAGATCCTCGACTGACCGCCTCCGGCGGTCAGACCCACTCTATCTCCCCGTCCTTCCAGACGAGAAACCGATCCTGCGGGATGTCGAGCGTCGGGATGTCCTGAGGCGGCATCGGCAGCAGGCGGCCTTGCAGCACGCGCATCACTCCGCCGTGGGAGACCACCACGGCGGGGTGCGTGATCGTGGCGAGCCAGGCGTCGATCCGGCTCGACAGCATCCGGTAGCTTTCGCCCTCCGGCGGCACGAACCCCCACTTGTCGGCCTTTCTGGCCGCGGCCTGTTCCGGGGAGCGCGCGGCGATCTCGGGAATTGTATAGCCTTCCCAGGCGCCGAAGGTGATCTCCCGCAGCCGTTCATCTCGCTGGTAGAGATCCGTCGGCAGGTCGAGTTCGCCAAAGATCAGGTCCATGGTTTCGACCGCCCGCGACAGGGGCGAGACGAAATAGGACAGGTCCTTCAGCGAGATGTCCTGTTCCTTCAGGTAGTCCCGCAGGGCGGCGCCATTGCGCCTGGCCTGGTCGCGTCCCGTGTCGTTGAGCGGGATGTCGCGCTGCCCCTGCATCCGGCCTTCGGCATTCCAGTCCGTCTGCCCGTGGCGGATGAAGATCATGAAGGGGGGAGCGAAGCGGGCCGCACCCGCCCCGGAATTGTTCCCGGACTTGTTCATTGCACCTCCGAAGACGCGCCATCGCGGCCGACGCTCACCCGCCCTTGCGGACAGGGGGACCGCTGTTCGGCGCTCTTGCCATTTCGGGAAAGGTCAGTCCTTGACCACCGAGATGTCGGGAGCATCGACTGCCTTCATGCCGACAATGTGGTAGCCGCAATCGACGTGCTGGATTTCGCCGGTGACACCGCGCCCAAGGTCCGACAGCAGGAACAGGGCGGCATCGCCCACCTCCTCGATCGTGACCGTGCGGCGCAGCGGGGCGTTGTACTCGTTCCACTTGAGGATGTAGCGGAAGTCGCCGATGCCCGAGGCGGCGAGCGTCTTGATCGGGCCGGCCGAGATCGCGTTGACGCGGATCGCGCCCTTGCCGAGGTCCGCCGCGAGATAACGCACACTCGCCTCGAGCGCCGCCTTGGCAACGCCCATGACGTTGTAATGCGGCATGACCTTCTCGGCGCCGTAATAGGTGAGCGTCAGCATCGAGCCGCCGTCGGTCATCAGCTTCTCGGCGCGCTGCGCGACGGACGTGAAGGAGTAGCAGGAGATCTGCATCGTGTTGCGGAAGTTCTCCGCCGAAGTATCGACATAGCGACCGGTCAGTTCGTCCTTGTCGGAGAAGGCGACCGCGTGCACGAGAAAGTCGATCTTTCCCCACATCTCTTCGAGGCGGGCGAAGACGGCATCGATGGTGGTCTCGTCCAGCACATCGCAATGACCGACCACCTGTGCGCCCAGTTCGGCGGCCAGCGGCTCCACCCGCTTGCGCAGCGCATCGCCCTGATAGGTCAACGCGATCTCCGCGCCAGCATCGGCGAGCGCCTTGGCGATCCCCCAAGCGATGGACCGATTGTTCGCGACACCCATAATAAGGCCGCGCTTCCCAGCCATCAGTCCCTGCGTCATCGCCATGCTCAAGTCTCCAGCAAGTCCATACACGCGGCGTTCGCCATACGGGCCGAACGCCAACCGCCCCGCACCGCAACCGGCAGTCCGGGACGGTTCCTATGGCACAGCCCCCCCACCGCTTCAAGCCATCGCCAGCCGCCTGTCCCACATCGACTGCTTCGCAAAATGTGATATGCGTGACCCTCCACGCTCCCTGTCCTCGTTTTCCAGATCCCGGTCCAGCCATGTCCGACGCCAGCCTCCTCGCCCCGCTCATCGACATTGTCGGGCCGCGCAACGCCCTGACCGACCCTGCCGATACAGCCCCCTATCTGCGGGAATGGCGCGATCTCTATCAGGGGCGCACACCGGTCGTGCTGCGGCCGGGCTCGCGCGAGGAAGTGTCGGCGATCCTTGCCCATGCCGACAGGACAGGCCTGAAGATCGTGCCGCAGGGCGGCAATACCGGGCTCGTCGGCGGGCAAATTCCCGATGATTCCGCTACGGAAATCGTGCTCAGCCTCGGCCGACTGAACCGCATCCGCGATGTCGATGCGCAGGGCTATACGATGACCGTGGAGGCCGGGTGCACGCTGCAGGCGATCCATGACGCAGCCGGAGAGGTCGACCGCCTGTTCCCGCTGACGCTCGGCTCGCAAGGCTCCTGCCAGATCGGCGGCAACATCGCGACGAATGCCGGCGGCACCGCGGTCCTTGCCTATGGCAACACCCGCGACCTCGTTCTCGGACTGGAGGTCGTGCTCGCCGACGGCCGTGTCGTCGACGGGCTCCGGGGCCTGCGCAAGGACAATACCGGTTACGATCTGAAACAATTATTTATCGGCTCGGAAGGCACGCTCGGCATCCTCACGGCGGCGGTCCTGAAGCTCTATCCGCGCCCGCGCGCGCAGGATGTCGCCTTCGTCGGACTGGCCTCGCCGCAGGACGCGCTGGAGCTGTTCACCCGCGCCAGGGCCCGCGCCGGTGCCATGCTGACCGGGTTCGAACTGATGCCGCGCGTCGGGCTGGAGTTTTCCGTCCGCCACCTTGCCGGTGCGCGCGACCCGCTGCAGGCCCCCTCGCCCTGGTACGTGCTGATGGAGCTTTCCTCCGGCACGGACGGCGAGGAAGGCGAAAACCCGACCCGCATCCTGATGGAGACCATTCTCGGCGAGGCTTATGAGGCCGGACTGGTCGAAGATGCCGCCCTTGCCGAATCGGTCGCCCAAGCCTCCGCCTTCTGGCATTTGCGGCACGGCATGTCGGAGGTGCAACGCGAGGAAGGCGGCTCGATCAAGCACGATGTCTCCGTCCCCGTCGCCAGCGTTCCGGCCTTTCTCGACGAGGCGATCGCCGCCGTCGAGGCCATGGTGCCCGGCTGCCGGCCGGTGCCGTTCGGCCACATGGGCGATGGCAACATCCACTTCAACGTCAGCCAGCCGGTCGGCGCCGACAAGGCCGCCTATCTGGCGCGCTGGGACGAGATGAACGACCTCGTTCACGGCATCGTCCTGAAATATGGCGGATCGATCTCGGCCGAACACGGGATCGGTCGGCTGAAGCGGGACCTGCTCGCGCAGGTCAAGTCCCCGGTCGAGCTGGAGCTGATGCGCCGGATCAAGGCGGCCTTCGATCCCAACAACACGCTCAACCCTGGGCGTATTCTCTGACCGTCAGAACAGGTCGAGCTGGCCGGCCGCGGGTCCGGCCGGCTGCTCCTTCGCCGTCTTTCCGACCGATGCCTCGCGCGACGACGGCGCCGGTCCGCCTGGCGTCTTCTCAAGGGTGATCGGCGCGGTCAGGGCTTCGTCGTCATCGCGGGCCGAATTGACCCTCCGCGACACCGGAACGGCCTCGAAGAAATCGTCCGGCGCCGGTTTGAGCAAGGCGACCGCCTCCTTGACCGGCGTGCCGCCGACATCGAGCCAGGCGTCGAAATCCTGTCGCGCGATCACGGCCGGCATCCGGTGATGGATCGGCGCCAGCGCGCCGTTCGCCGGAACGGTCAGCAAGGCCCCCGTCTCGATCTCGCCGCCATCCGGATCGCACCACTCTTCCCAAAGACCGGCCAGGGCGACGAGGCCTCCCTGACGGGGCCGGATGTACCAGGGTTGCTTGGAGCCATCCTCGGCAAGGTGCCATTCGTAATAGCCGCTGGCCGGCACGAGGCAGCGGCGATGGCGAATGGCCGCACGGAACGAGGGCTTGTCCGCAACCGTCTCCGCCCTTGCATTGACGAGCAGCGAGAAGGTCGAGGGATCCTTCACCCATCCCGGCACCAGCCCCCAGCGCACCAGGGCAAAGCGTCTCGCCCCATGGGCCTGGCGGATGGTCGCGATGGGCTGGGTCGGCGCGATGTTGAAGCGCGGGGGCATGCCCTCGGCGCCCGGCGCGGCGCCGAGATAGTCGAAGACGCTGCGCAACTCCTCCGAAGAGGCCTTGAGGGCAAAACGGCCGCACATGAGATCCCGATCCTGTTGCCGGTCGCCGCCGGACCATCGTTTCAAGTTGCCAGTTATCGTATTCGCGCAATTAGGCAAATCGAAACCCCATGCAGTTAAAACTGCCGAGATGAGATCGTCAAAGGACGTCAAATGAGCCTCGCGGAACCGACATTGGGAGAAGGGCACCTATCGGCTGAGCGGCTCCTTGCGGCGAACATCAATCCGCGCACGGGGCTGGCCACCGACTACCTCAATCATTTCAACGAGGTGGTGATGCTGCTCGAGATGCTCCCGGATATGCCGGAATGCGCCGAGGACGTTCTTGACTGGCAGCCGCTCAGCTATGAGCAGCATTTCGAGGCCTCGAACTTCGCCGAGAAGCATCTGGCGATCGAGGCGTTCCAGGCGGCCCCTTCCACCGTGCGCAAGGCCCTGAAGGACGTTGTCGCGACCCTGGACACCGCCGTGTGCGAGAAGCAGGGCCGTTTGCGCGAAACCGACGATATCATGGCTGTGGCGCCGGCCGTCGCCCTGCAGACCGTTGAAGAGATCAAGCCGCTGATCGCCACCGCAAGTGCGATCATTCACGGCCATCTCGATGCGTCCGATGTTTCCGAGACGGACTCGCAAGCCTCGATCGACGCCCTGTTCGCTTGAGAGCCATGGGCGGTGCGAATCACCCACGGCTCGGGGTCAGCATTCTCCTGCAACAGCGGGACGAGGTGCTGTTGATCAAGCGTGGCAAGCCCCCCTTTGCCGGCCACTGGAGCCTGCCGGGCGGGACGGTCGAGTTCGGAGAGCGGCTGCGCGAGGCGGCGGCGCGCGAACTCTTCGAAGAGACCGGACTGTCGGCGCAACTGGAGCCGGTACCGGTCGAGATCGTCGAACTGGTGCCCGACACCGCCACCGGGACACGCCATTTCGTCATCGCCGTCTTCCTCGCCCGCCAGCCGGAAGGCAGGCTGCGGCCCGGCGACGACGCCGCGGATGCCGCCTTTTTTCATGCCGACACCCTCGGCGGGCTCTCCATGACGCCAGGAACCGCAGCGCGGATCCTTCGCCTGATCGGCGGCCTGCGCCCCGAATGAGGCGCGCCGCCTCCCCTTGCGGAACGAACCGGGACAGCGCATCTTGCCGGCCATGACCCGCCGATCCCGTTCCGCTTCCGGCTCCAAGCGCCTGCGAGCACTCGCCCTGCCGCTGGCCGTCCTGCTCCTTGCCGGGCTGGGGCATCCTGCCCTCGCCCAGGTGCCTCCCCGCACCGACGACCCGCCCTACGAGGCCGATCTGATGCGGCTTTCGGAGATCCTTGGCGCCCTCCATTACCTTCGCCCGCTCTGCGGGTCCCCGGACGGCAGCGTCTGGCGCGACCAGATGGAGGCGCTGCTGGAGGCGGAAGTGCAGGATGACGAGCGCAGGCGGCGCTTCATCGAGCGCTTCAACCAGGGTTATCGCGGCTTTTCCTCGGTCTATCTCAAGTGCACGCCAGCGGCCGAAGCCGCACTTGCGCGGTATATCGAGGAGGGCAGCGCCCTGACCCGCAATGTCACCACTCGCTACAACCGCTGAATTGCTAAACCGGCATTAACCATATTCCGCGGATTTTAACGAACGAGTTAAGCTTTTCTTTACGGTCCCGCCGCGACTCACGCAAAGTGAGCGCATCAAAATGCCACGCCTTTTCCGGGGCGGAGGCCAGCAGGCGGGCCGAGATGCGCGACACCGACAACACCGACGCCGAGTTCGACGAGGCGACAGCCACCGACCAGGATATCCGGCGGATGGCGCTCGGCTATATCGACCATGCCTTCGCCGAGGCCGTGGCCGACGGTCTCGATTCGGCGGCGGTGGCGCATGCCGCCTTGTTTACAGCCTTTGCCGACCTTGTCATGACCTTTGGCGAGGAAGCCGTCGCGCAACTGGCGGAAGGCCTGCCGGAGCGGGTCCGGCGCGGCGACTACACCCTGTTCAAGCCCATGCATTGATCCGCCGCGCCTTTCGCGCGGCGCTTGTCGAGACGTCAGGGCAACCCACCTGACCGCCAAACCTTGGGCCCTGCTCCTACAGATACAGATGGGCGAAGATCGCGAGGCCGAACAGGCAGAGCGTGCCGCCCGCCACACGGTTGATCCACAGCAGCCAGGTATCGTTCATCCGCTCGCGAAGATAGGACACGAGCGAGGCAAGAACGATCCACCAGCCCAGCGCCCCGGCCAGCACGCCGGCAACGAGAAACACCGCCCCCATATAGTTTCCCGGATCGGGCGCCCAATCGCCCAGGCTTCCGAAGATCGCCAGAAACCCCAGAACGACGCCGGGATTGGTGATGGTCATCACGAAGCCGCCGGCGAGCCCCGCCGTGAACCCCTTGGGCGCAGCGGCGCCGGCCTCGAAATGCGGTCTGGTCATCAGGACGCGAAGGCCGAACAGGATCACGATCAGACCGCCCACCGACTGGATGATCCAGCTCTGCTTCTCCACGAAATCGGACACGACGGTCACGCCAAACGCCGCAAAGGCCGCATAGAGCCCATCGGCCAGTACAGCCCCCAGGCCTGCGGACAGTCCGGGCAACAGGCCGGATCGGAAAGAGCGCTGGATGACAGCAATGTTGACGGGACCGACCGGAGCACTGGTGACAATGCCGATGCCGAGGCCGATGATGAAGAAGAAGATTGGTTCCTGCAAAAGCTACCGACCCTTTGCCCGCGGATGTGACCGCAGCTTGCCCTGTCGACAATCCCTATCCAAGGGCGCTGGCAAGCTCAACAGTCCGATAGAGACATTCGTGGATAGCCGCTTCGGGCGGCCGCCCATCCCTCGAAGGGCGTGGCAAACCACATACCTTGCCAAGGCGCGATTCCACCGCCAGATCACTTGGTATAGGGTCGAGTTCCACGACCTCCCCCAACGACAGGAAGGATCGACATGCACCCTGTTCCCCCGCTCGCTGCCCTCCTGCTCGCCGTCGCTTTCGGCGGCCCGGCGGTCGCGGAGGCCGCAACCGTGAAGACGGAACGGATCCAGGTGGCGCCGAGCGAGGACCCCGCAGACGGGACGCGGATCCCGTCCGACGCGCTGGAGACGCCGGCAGCGCCCCCCGAGCCCGCCACCGAAGCGTCCGGCGCGCCGGGCGTGCAGCCCGAGGCCCTGCCCGAGGTGCTCTACGGCGAGGCGGACCTGCCCAAGCCCGTCGCCCGCACCCGGTCCCAGTTGCTGGAAGCCGCCTATGCGGGCGACCTCGACCGCCTGCGCATGGTGCTGGAGGCCAACGAGATGATGCCGACGCTGACCTTCGGCGAGATGGACGACCCGATCGAGTTTCTCAAGGCCAGTTCCGGCGACGGCGAAGGCCTGGAGGTGATGGCGATCCTCACCGAGATCCTTGAGGCCGGCTATGTCCATGTCGACAAGGGCACGGCACAGGAAATGTATGTCTGGCCGTATTTCTCGCGCATCCCGCTGGCCCGGCTGACCCGGGAGCAGAAGGTCGAGATGTACCGGGTGGTCACGTCCGGGGATCTCGCCGACATGGAAGCCATGGGAGCCTGGACTTTCTATCGGGTCGGCATTGGCCCGGACGGCACCTTGCATTATTTCGTCGCCGGCGACTGAGCGAGCGGCGGGCCGCACGCAAGCGCCGCCTCGCATCGGTCCTGTCGCTGCAAGCCCCTCCAGGCGAGCGCCTATTGCCGCGTCATCACGACGAAATCGGTGCCAAGGCCCGAATGCAGGTTGAACGGCCGGTCGGTCACCATCAGCGACGAGCCGAGCGCCAGGTTCTCCTCGACGAAGGCGCGTGCCTCGTCGGTCCACTCGATCCGGTCGAGAATGGCGTTGGGTGAACGGCTGCCCGTTTCCTCCGCCGCAACGGTCATCCAGCGCGGCGCGGCGCCCGGTTCGACGTCGGCGATGGCCGTGAAGAGATGGGTGCCCAGCGGCTGATCCGCGTCCTTCAGCACCACGTTGCCGGAGTAAACCTCCTTGAAGTTGCGCCGCACATAAAGGCGACCGGTGGCAGGCCCCACCTCCCCGGCTTCGGCATAGAGGGCGCGCAGCACCAGGTCGGTCGGATTGCCGGTGATCGGCAGTTCGGCCCCCTCCTGGAACAGCCGGATGGCGGCACGGGTCTTTTGTCCCAGCACCCCGTCCACCGGACCGGGACCATAGCCGAGACGGTCGAGCACGCGCTGCATGTCGCGGATGCGCTCCTGGGGCGATGCCGGCGTCACCAGGATGCGCAGCGGCTCGGTGGGAAGCTTCAGCCCGACATCGGCGGCACCGACGGACCCGACCGTCGCCGCATCGCCGTCCGTAACGGCGCCGGGCAGGCCGGGGCGCAGTTTCACGTCAAGGCTCGCGACCGCCATCGCCGGCAGGCGGAAGGCGGGCAAGGCCGAATGGCTGACCGCGCGCGGCTCGGCGCGTTTGCGGGTGACGATCACATGGGCACCGCGATCCGTCATCGAGAAAAGCTGCTGCGCGAAGCCGCGCGGCATCCGGATGCAGCCGTGCGAGGCCGGATAGTTCGGCACCACACCCTCATGCAGGGCAATGCCGGACCAGGTCAGGCGCTGCATGAAGGGCATCGGCGCGTTGTTATAGAGATTGGAAAAATGCCGCCGGCGCTTTTCCAGGATGCTGAAAACCCCCGTCGGCGTGCCGTGCCCGCTCTTGCCGGACGAAATGCGGCTCGTCTCGACCAGGGTCGTCCCGCGATAGACCTCGAGCATCTGGTCGTCCAGCGACACGAGGATCTGCAAGGGCATGTCCGTGGCGGGCTCGGCATCCGTGCCGGCCGCCGCGCCGCCCCCCGCAACCACGGTCATCGGCGCGGGATCGCGGGCGACCGCCGGGCCGCCGGAAATGGCCAAGGCTCCAGAGGCGGTCAGCATGGCGGCAAGGGCCAGCGGAAAGCGGCTCGCCACCGGGGACGTCTTGCGTGCGTTCTCGATCATTCGCCCAACCTTCAAAGTCTCGCGGATGCGACTTGGTCCGAAACCTAGCCGAAAGCCGTAAATCCCTCGTTATTTCCAGCAGATCCTTCGCATTCGGGGCCTCAACTTACCGTGATTGCCGTCACAGGCCTGCGTTTCCCGGCGCCGGGACCGATTCGCGACTGTCCACATGAAAGCGCCCATCAACACAAAAATAACCTTGCGCAGACCGGACAGTTCCTGATTGCGACTCAGGTCGCGATTCGGAATCGTTTAACCAAGACGGCCCCTCCGGCCGGGAAGCCCAGACGACAAGACAAATGATCGCGCCGCCCAAGTCGGGGCCGGCAAAGGAGATTGCCGTGTTCAAGTGCCAGAACAGCCAGAACCGCGCCAGCACCCCGCTCTTCACGGATATCAACGACATCCGCATGTCCGATTGCCCCGTCGAGGTCGACGCCCTGCCGGCGGTGAACAGGCTGCTGCATCATCATCCCTGCTTCCGCAACATGAGCGAGACCTTCGAGGCCGGGCTTTTCGACATTTTCGAGATGAATTTCGTGGAGTGCAATCCGGTCCAGGAGCGGGCCTTGCGCGAATTGGTGCATCTGCTGTCGCGGCGCATCCTCGACATCTTCGAGGCCTCGCTCCTGATGAAGCAGCTCGCGCTGGAGGACGGCACGGCGGTGCTGGCGAGCGGCCAGATCTCCGCCTTCATCGAGACCGCCCGAGAGGAGGCGCAAATCCAGTGCCTCGACATCAACGAGTTGCGGCCGGCCTCCGAGGACCTCGCCTATGCGGCGGTGCTCAGGACGATCTTCGAGGAACTGCGCGCCTATCTCGGCTTGCCGACGCTCGATCTCGAATTCCTCATCACCGACATCAAGACCTGCATGGATCTGGTGATCCAGCGGCATGTGTGGCGGCGCATCCGCATCGAGACGGAAACTCATCGCCGGGTCGGCGAGCAGATCGAATCGCTGATGGCGCTCGCCAGCGACGCGGGACACACCCGAATCCCCCGGCTCTTCACCATTCGCCCGATCCCGGCAAGCGCCCGCATCGCATCGATCACGGCGGTCTTCGGCAGCGGTCGCGGCTCCCTGCCCAGCCCGGCCTAAGCCCGTCCCCTCGCCCGTCCTGAACGCCGCGTTCAGCCGCGCGGCAAGGCTTCGTGAAACAGCACCGGCTCGCCGGTCGAGGGCGCGGCGAGGTCCCCCTGCCACATGGCAAGGCGGCCCCGCACCATCGTACCGACCGGCCAGCCCTGAACGGACGTGCCGTCATAGGGCGTCCAGCCGCATTTCGAGGCGATCCAGCCGTTGGTGATCGTCTCGCGGCGCTTCATGTCGACGATGGTAAAGTCGGCGTCATAGCCGAGCGCGATCCGCCCCTTGCGGGCGATGCCGAAGAGCCGCTGCGGCCCGGCCGAGGTCATGTCGACGAATCGGGCAAGGCTGAGCCGGCCGGCATTCACATGGTCGAGCATGATCGGCACCAGGGTCTGCACGCCGGTCATGCCCGAGGGCGAGGCCGGATAGTCCTTCCGCTTTTCCTCCAGAAGATGCGGCGCGTGGTCGGAGCCGAAAATATCCAGCAGCCCCTGCTCCAGGCCCCACCAGAGCCGGTCGCGATGGCGCTGTGCCCGCACCGGCGGGTTCATCTGCGCCAGCGTGCCGATCCGGTCATAGGCTTCTTCGGTCAGCGTCAGGTGGTGCGGCGTCACCTCGATGGAGGCGACATCCTTGTGCGGTATGAGGAAATCCACCTCCTCCGCGGTCGACAGATGCAGGATGTGGATGCGCGCTCCGACGGAGCGGGCGATGCCGACCAGCCGCTGCGTGCAGGTCAGCGCGGCGATCTCATCACGCCAGACCGGGTGCGAGCGGGGATCGCCCGGCCGGCGTTCGCCGGCGCGCTCGCGCAGGCGGAACTCGTCCTCGCTGTGAAAGGCCGCACGCCGCCGCGTCTTCGACAGGATGCGGGCAACGCCCTCATCGTCCTCCACCAGCAGATCGCCGGTCGAGGATCCCATGAACACCTTGATGCCGGCGGCTCCCGGCAACCGCTCCAACTCGGGCAGGTCGTCGACATTGTCGCGCGTGCCGCCCACCCAGAAGGCGAAATCGCAATGCATGCGGTGCCGGCCGCGAGATACCTTGTCTTCCAGCGTCGCGGCACTGGTCGTCAGCGGATTGGTGTTCGGCATCTCGAACACGGCGGTGACGCCGCCCATCACCGCAGCGCGCGAGCCGGATTCAAGGTCTTCCTTGTGCTCCAGTCCGGGCTCGCGGAAATGCACCTGCGTGTCGATCACCCCGGGAAGAACATGCAGGCCCCGGCAATCGACCACTTCGCCGGCCGAGGTTTCGGCAAAGCTGCCGATCCCGGCGATCCGGCCGGCGGAGACGGCGATATCCCGTTCGATCGCACCGTCCTGATTGACGACGGTGCCTCCCTTCAGGACGAGATCGAACGTAGGGGACATGCGGCGCTCCTTGCTGCCTGGACCTGATCGATTGCATGAACGGCGAGCCGCTCAGGCCCCAGTTCATACAGGAGATCCGGCTCGACCGCACGCCAGCGTGCGCAACGTCCTTCCAGCGGCTCGGAGGCAAAGGCCCGCCCGCCGTGGTCGAGGCAGTCGGAGAGATAGAGCGTCGGCGCCTGGCCGTCGTCGGCGAAACGGAAGGCGAAGATCCGCGCGCCATCGCTGAAGGCGCAGGTGAGGCGGATCGGCTGGCCGGCCGTCCCGCGCCGCCCGGCGATCGCCATGAGCTGTGCCAGCGTCGTGCGAAGCGCGGTCGGCGCATCCTCGTCGAGACCGTTGGACAGCATCATCAGGAAGAACAGCTCCGAATCGGTCGTGCCCCGGCGCAAAGCGTAGTAGTCGTCGGCGATCACCGCCTCCATGTCGCGCCGCAGATGGCCGAAATTGCCGATGCCGCCATTGTGCATGAAGGCCCAGCGCCCATGGGTGAAGGGATGGCAGTTCTCGCGGGAGGACGCGCCGGTCGTCGCCGCCCGCACATGCGCCAGGAAGAGGCCGGAGCGCACCAGCCGGCAGATGCTCGGCAGATTGGTGTCGGCCCAGGCCGGCAGCACGTCCTTGAACAGGCCGGGTTCGGGAAGGTGGCCGTACCAGGCGATGCCGAAACCGTCGCCATTGACGCGCAGTTTCGCCTCCTGGGCATCCTGGCTCTGGACCAGCAGCGAGTGGCGCGGACGGGCGATGATATTTTCCAGCGGAATTTCGGCACCGATATAGGCAGCCAGGCGACACATGTCAGCAAACCCCAGAAACCGCCGGACATGCCGGCTGCAGGCCAGAAAGTGGAGTACGAGTCCGGTGAGGATGGTAATGTCAATGGGGTAACAAACCGTGTCGAATTTTCGGCATCCGGTCCCGCCCTCAGGCTTTTGTGCGAGTTTCCCACCGAGCGGCCACGAAGCCCGCCCTCCCCTTGTTGGCCGCGCCGTTCAGGCCTAAGTCGCCAGAAACGGATTGCGGTCGGCATGAGTCGGACTGCACCATCGGCCTTCACCGCGACGAGATCGAAGGAGCGGCCACGCGATGAGTGAAGACACTTGCAGGACGGATCCCGCCCCGGCCACCGGCCAGGGGGTAGAGACCGTCTTCGTTCCCCTTCCCGCACGCGCCGTGCTTCGCGTCGCGGGGGCGGACGCACACGGCTTCCTGCAGAACCTTTTGACCTGCGACATGGACGCCGTCGATGCGACCGGAGCCGGCTATGGCGCCCTGCTGACGCCGCAGGGCAAGATCCTGTTCGACTTCCTGGTGATGCCGGCTGACGGCGGCTATCTCCTCGACACCTGGCGAGAGACGGCAAGCGAGCTGGCGCGCCGGCTCGGCTTCTACAAGCTGCGCTCGAAGGTGGACATCGCCGATGCCAGCGAGACGCTGACGGTCGCGGCCGCCTTCGGGCGCAAGCCGGAGGCGGAGAGCTGCCTCGTCGTCGCCGACCCCCGCCTTGCCGGGTTCGGCTGGCGCGTGATCGGCCCGCCCGTCATCGTCGGCGCCCTTGCCGGTGGCGAGACCGAGGCGAGCTACCACGCGCGCCGCGTTGCCTTCGGTCTGCCGGAAGCGCCGTTCGATTTCGCGCTCGGTGATGCCTTCCCGCATGATGCGGACATGGACGATCTCAACGGCGTCGCCTTCGACAAGGGCTGCTTCATCGGCCAGGAAGTGGTCAGCCGCATGCGCCATCGCGGCACGGCGCGGCGCCGCATCGTCCAGGTGACCGGCACGCGCGACCTGCCCGCCACGGGAACGGAGATCCTCGCCGGCGACAAGCCGGCCGGAACGCTGGGGACCGTCGCCGGCGACGCCGGCCTCGCGCTTGTCAGGCTCGACCGGATCGCCCAGGCCCGGGCTCGCGGCGAGCCGGTGACGGCGGGCGGCGTGCCGCTGGAGCCGGCCTTGCCGGCGTTCGCCCGCTTCGCCTGGCCGGAGCCCTCCGCCAGCGCCGAGACAGCCGAATGACGGCGGGCGCCCCGATGATCCGACCGGCACGAAAGAAAACGGAGCCCTTGCGGGCCTGGCAGCGCATGCTGTCCGGCCGGCGGCTGGACCTGCTCGACCCCTCGCCGCTCGATGTCGAGATCGAGGACATCGCTCACGGCCTTGCGCGCGTCGCGCGCTGGAACGGCCAGACGGTCGGCGACCACGCCTTCTCCGTCGCCGAGCATTCG
The DNA here is from genome assembly GCF_900185745.1 of Stappia sp. TSB10GB4. Classification (NCBI taxonomy): domain Bacteria; kingdom Pseudomonadati; phylum Pseudomonadota; class Alphaproteobacteria; order Hyphomicrobiales; family Stappiaceae; genus Stappia; species Stappia sp. TSB10GB4. The sequence goes on from NZ_FYAV01000032.1 coordinate 106,564, forward strand.
TTGCTGGTGGAGCGGCTTGCGCTGCGGATCGAGCCCGGACTTTCGCCGGAAAGCCGCCTGACGATCCTGCTGCACGATGCCCCCGAATATGTCATCGGCGACATGATCTCGCCGTTCAAGGCGGTGATGGGCGGCAGCTACAAGGAGATCGAGGCGCGGTTGCAGGCCGCGATCCATCTGCGGTTCTCCCTGCCCGCGACGACGCCGGCGGTCCTGCGCAAGCTGACCAAGAAGGCCGACCACATCGCCGCCTATTTCGAGGCGGTGGAACTGGCCGGCTTCGACGACGAGGAGGCCGTCCGACTGTTCGGCGCGCCGACGGGGTTTCCGACGCGCCGCGGCCAGCCGCCCCGTCTCGGCCTGCGCGCCTTGCCGGCGGCGGACGCACAAAGACTGTTCCTTGAACGATTTTCCGAGTTGGACCGACGCCGTTCCCCGTCCGGCCGGTGACAGGCCCCACGTCACACCCTAAATAAATCGGAACCTGGAATATAGAACCTCACCGACCTCGCGAGGCGATGGGGCCGCACCGCAAACCGCCACCGGAGATGCCATGATAACCGTCTGTTCGCTCGCCCGTTTGCAGGACACCGTGGAGCGGACCGGCGCGCGCCGGATGATCACCTTGATCAATGCGGGAACGCGGGTGGATCGACCCGAAATCATCACTACCGAGAACCATCTGTTCCTGGCCTTCAACGACATCACCGCCCCGGCGGAAGGGTTGACGCCTCCCGGCGAGGCCCATGTTCGCGACCTGCTCGATTTCGTTCACGACTGGGACCGGACGACGCCGATGGTGATCCACTGCTTCGCCGGCATCAGCCGGTCGACGGCAGCGGCCTTCATCACCACCTGCGCACTGGCGCCCACCGCCAATGAGATGGCGCTGGCGACGGCCCTGCGCCGCGCCTCTGCCTCGGCAACGCCGAACTCCCGGCTCGTCGCGCTCGCCGACGAGGTACTCGGGCGCAACGGCCGCATGGTCGAGGCCGTCCGCTCCATCGGCCGGGGAGCCGATGCCTTCGAGGGCACGCCGTTCAGCCTGTCCGTCGCACCGCGCGACCCGCGCCCGGTTCCGGGGCGTGCATGATCGAGATCGGTCTCAACGCCGTCATCGTCTCCGTTGCCGCTCCCCAGCCGCAGGTTCTGACCATCGCGGCCCCTCCGGACCCCCGCGTCCCCTCGCTCCCGTTCGGCCCCTTCGATCCGACCCGCCACCGCACCTTCGAGATCGGCCTGCGCGAATGGGTGGAGGAGCAGACCGCCTTGAAGCTCGGCTATGTCGAGCAGCTCTACACGTTCGGCGACCGGGGCCGTCACCACATCCATTCCGATGCCGGGCCGCATGTGGTTTCCGTCGGCTATCTCGCGCTGGCGCGCCAGACCCCGAAGTCCGACGAAACCCTGACCCAGCAGAACGCCCAATGGCGGTCCTGGTACTCGTTCTTCCCCTGGGAGGACTGGCGCGACGGCATGCCGGCCATCGTCGAGCGCGAGATCCTGCCCGCCCTGGAGCGATGGACGAATGCCCCCGTTCCCAGACACAGCCCGCCGCGCGGCAACACCCGCGAGGACCGGGTGCACCAGGCCTTCGCCATCACCGACGGGATGTGGAACGAGGAGCGCGTGCTCGACCGCTACGAGATGCTCTATGAAGCCGGGCTGCTGGAAGAGGCGCGCCGCGACGGGCGCCCCGCGGCGCAGGGGCGCGACAGCCTGCCGCCGCTCGGGCAGCCGATGCTGCACGATCACCGCAGGATCCTGGCGACCGCCATCTCGCGGCTGCGGACCAAGCTGAAATACCGGCCGCTGATCTTCGAGCTGATGCCGCATGTCTTCACCCTGACCGACCTGCAGCGCTGCGTCGAGGCGATCTCCGGCCGGCACATTCACAAGCAGAACTTCCGCCGGCTCGTCGAGAAGGGCGACCTGGTGGAGCCCACGGGCGAAACCTCGACCCAGACCGGCGGGCGCCCGGCTGCCCTGTTCCGCTTCCGCCACGAGGTCCTGAAGGAACGCCCGGCCCTCGGGCTGCGGGTCGGCGGGCGCTAGAGCATATTGAATCTGGGCCGATTTCTTATCGATCAGGCAATTCCGCCCGATCGGAGAGCGCTCTAGCGCCCCGTCTTCTGCACATAGGTCTGCGTCGCCGCCTCGGCCTCTTCCAGCAGATCCCAGAGCTGCGCCACCTTGTCCGGCCCCATGGCTCGGCGCAGGGCGCCTTCCGCCCGGCGCCAGCCGGAGACTGCCACCTCGAACTCCGTCCGGCCGGCCGTTGTCAGCGTAAAGCGGCGCTCGCGGCGGTCGGTCCCCGGCGCTCCCACGACCAGACCTGACGCATCGAGGCGCTCCAATGCACGGGTCAGGGTGCTGCGATCCGCCCCCACCACGTCGGTCAGCTCGGAAGCCGTCATCGCCTGGACTTCAGCAAGCGCAGCGAGAACGGCGAACTGCTGGGGCGTCAGGCCGCTGCCGCTGTCGGCGATGGCCCGCTCGTAGAGACGCGTGACGACACGTCCGGCCCGGTGGATGCGGTGACAGGAGCAAAGGAGGTTGGATGCCATGCGGCAGCCTATCACACCGACCCTATGCGTGCATAGGCACGCAGTTCCGGCATTCCCTTGATCGGAAGAAGCCCCGACTGTTCAGCCTGGCGCGCTTGCGCGCGCTCTCGCCTCATGTTTATGTGCATATGCACGCTTATGAGAGGACTGACAGATGAATATCGAGACTCGGAGCTTCGGCCTTGCCGATCCGGCTGAAGCGGCAAAGCTCACAGGCATCGGGCAACTGGAGGCGATGCTGACTGGCCGCTTCCCGGCCCCGCCCATCTGCCGGACGATGAATTTCATTCTCACAGCGGCGACGGAGGACGGGTTCGCCCGTTTCGAGGGCGAGCCGTCCTTCGATCATTACAATCCGCTCGGCACGGTACATGGCGGCTGGATCGCAGCCATTCTGGACTCCGCCCTCGGCTGCGCGGTTCACGCAACCCTCGGTGCCGGTGAGGGTTATACGACCATCGAGTTCAAGGTGAACAACGTGCGGCCGGCCTTCGAGACCAGCGGCCTTCTCACCTGCGAAGGCAGGGTGCTGCACCGGGGCCGGCGCATGGCGACCTCCGAAGCCCGGCTCGTCGACAGGGCCGGGAAGCTGATCGCCCATGGCGTCGAGACCTGCATGATCTTCCCCGCCGGCGAGCCACGCTGACAGCAAGCCGCTTGCACTGGCGCGTTCCGGCGCTATTGATCCGCTCATGTCGAGCCAGCACCAGCCCCAAGTCCGGCCCCTGCCCGAGCGCATCTATGCCCCCGCACGCGAGCCGTTCCTCGTCGTGCTGCATCGCGACGCGGACATTCTGGTGATCGACAAGCCGAGCGGCCTGCTCACCGTTCCGGGCAAGGACCCGGCGCTTGCCGACTGCGTCGCGGCCCGGGCCCTGTCGCTCGATCCCGATGCCCGCATCGTCCACCGGCTCGACATGGACACGTCCGGCGTGCTGGTCCTGGCGATGAACCCGACCGCGCACCGGCATCTCGGCCTGCAGTTCGAACGGCGCCATGTCGCCAAGACCTATGTGGCGCGGGTCGCCGGCAATGTCGGCGAGGATCGCGGCACCATCGACCTGCCGCTTCGCTGCGACTGGCCCAACCGACCCCGGCAGATGGTCGATCCGCAGCAGGGGCGGCCGGCGCGAACCCATTGGAGCGTCATCGCCCGCGAACAGGACGCGACCCGGTTGCTGCTGGAGCCGGTGACCGGCCGGTCGCACCAGTTGCGGGTGCATCTGTGCGCCCTCGGCCACCCGATTCTCGGCGACCCGCTCTATGGCAGTGCTGAGTCGCAACGAGCCGCTCCGCGGCTGCACCTGCACGCGGCCAGCCTGACGCTGCATCATCCCGAGGGCGGAAAGCGCATCACCTTCTCCTCCCCCTGCCCGTTCTAGAAACGCCTGTCCGGCAAACCATTTCCGCCGGTTCGGCGCTCCCGGCATTAACCAAGAGCAGGCCCGCGCTCCCCCGTCCGGCGGAAGATTTCCGCGGAGTTTCGGCCCTATTAACCCTCTCTCAAGGTTAAAAGGCGACGATCAAGTCGAACGATCCCGCGTCGGCCTCTGGCTCGGCGCTCAGACCCGATAGCCGCATGGACCGGAGTTGCCGCGTATGACTGGCACGGTGCAGACATTCGAACCCCGCCAGGTTCCGAGTTGGCTCCTCACACGGGACGTCGGCCCGACGCGCAAGCGCCGTAGCGGCAAGACCCGCAGGATTGCACGATGGCGCCTCGCGGTTCTCGCGCCGGCCGCCTATCTTGCCTGGACCGGCGGCATCGCCCAGCAGGACATCACCGCCCTCATCGAAGCGACCCGGGGCAACGCCCCGCGCTGGATGTCCGCCATCGAGGCGGCTCCGCATTCGAGCAGCATCGCGCCCAGCCTCGTTCTGGCCGATGCCTCCCAGGGGCGCACGCCCGACACGCCCGACTACGCCGTGACCAATGCGGCTCCCGGAACCGACGCCGCCGTCATTCGCGGCCTTGAGAACTTCGCCAAGGAAAGTGCGCCGAAGGCTCCTCCCGCGCAAACGCCGGTCAACCGCAAGGTCAAGGGCGACCGCTTCGTCTCGCTCGCTCCGGACCGCCAGATGACCGGCGTCGCCGCCGGCTCGGTCTACACGATGGCCAGCCTGATCGGTACCAAGAGCCAGCCCGACCTGCCGCACGTCGCCTTCGTGCGCCCCAATCTTCCGACCGCGGCCGAGACGACGGCAGTGGCCAGCGCCAAGGGCAAGACGAAGGGCGAGGCGCTCGACCTCGTTCGCCTTGCCATGGCCCGCAACGTTGCCGCGACGAGCGTCTCCTATGCCAGCGCCTATGCGCCGCAGGGCATGGACAACGTGCGCGCGCCGTTTGAGGCGCTGCTGGGCGGCTCCGGCCTGCCGCAGAGCGCGGAAGACGAAGCGGCGCTCGAGACCAATGCCAGGAGCGATCCGTTCTGGTGGGCGGACCGGGCCTTGCCGGCAAGCGTGATCACCGCCAAGGAGCAGCGCTGCCTGGCCGAGGCCGTCTATTTCGAGGCGCGCGGCGAGCCGCTGGACGGTCAGGTGGCCGTGGCGCAGGTCGTCCTCAACCGGGTTCGCAACCCGGCCTATCCGGAGACCATCTGCAAGGTGGTCTACCAGAACCGGCATCTGCGCAACCGCTGCCAGTTCTCGTTCGCCTGCGACGGCATTCCCGACGTGATCAACGAGAAGCCGCAGTGGGAGCGTGCCCAGAAAGTGGCGCGCGAGACGGTCTCCGGGCAGCGCTACCTGGAAAAGGTCGGAGCCTCGACCCACTACCACGCCACCTATGTGAACCCCCGCTGGTCGCGCTACATGAAGCGGCTGGAGCGGATCGGCCAGCACATCTTCTACCGCACGAAAGGTGGCGGCTGGAGCTGATACGCTCCGCCCGTCCCCCCGCTTTCCCGGCCGCGCGGCGGCGTTTTCCCCGCTATCCAGACGGGCTGGGCTGCCGTGCTGCGCGCCGGCAGGCTTCCGTTCAGCATTTTGCCTTAAGTCGTTTTCCAGTTCCGGCGCGCCAGCGCATTGACCGCAATTCTATTCAATTGATCGATTTCCGGGAGAGGGCGGTTTCATGTTTCTCCTGTATGCACGCGCACAGCTTTCCGCAGTCATATCGTCATCCTCCACATGCAAACTGGACAGGCGTCAGTCTGAGTCGTCCTCCCTCCGTGACGGGCTGATGGCCCGCACGGTTCTGCGCGAGGCGATCGCGCCGGCGTCCTCCGGCGACGGGGGCACGAACCGTGAGGTCATCCGAAAACCTTTGGAAGACGGCCAGCGAGCAAGGGCAACCGGAATGGCAGGGGTAACCGGAATGAAAGACACAGCCGAAGGGATCGCCGGCAACCGGCGCACCGGTCCCAGCCTGCCGCTCTTCATGACGCAGGCCGAGGCCGCGCTCGACTACGCCTTCCAGCCGATCATCGACATCCATTCGGGCGAGGTCTACGGCTACGAGGCCCTGCTGAGGCAGGTCGAGAAGCTCGGCTTCCGCGCCCCCCGCGACGTTTTCGATCATGCGGCCGACATCGGATGCCTCGCCGAAATCGAGACGCTGTTGCGGCGCAAGGCGATCGCCAAATTCTCCCGCATGCGCGTTTCGGACAAGACCAAGCTGTTCCTCAACATCGACGCGAGGAATATCGCCGCGATCGACGAGATGCTCGAAGCGACCGTCTCGGCGGCCAGGGTCTACGGCCTTTCACCCGGCAACATCTGCCTGGAAATCCCGGAGATCCACGAACGGCTGGCTCAGGACGGTCTGCGCAGCCTCGTCGGCAAGGCGCGCGATCGCGGCTTCGGGATCGCGCTCGACGATTTCGGCCAAGGCTATTCGCAGCTTCGGGTGCTGTACCAGTACGAGCCGGGCATCCTCAAGATCGACCGCTTCTTCATAACCGCCCTGCAGAACGACGCGCGCAAGCGGCTGTTCGTGTCGAGCGTCGTGGAACTGGCGCATGTGCTCGGCATCCGCGTCGTCGCGGAAGGCGTCGAGACACCGTCCGAGTTGCGCGCCTGCCGGGATGTCGGCTGCGATCTTGTTCAGGGGTATGTGATCGCCCGCCCGTTCACCGACCTTGCCGAGGCCCGTTCGATCTATGCCGTTCCCACGGACCGCCCGCACCGCGCCGACATGCGCAAGTCCGTCGACCGGGACTTCCTCGAACGGGAGATGGTCAGGCTCGAGGCGATCATTGAGACCGGCAGCGTCGCGCAGGCGCTGGAGATCTTCCAGGCCAATCCCCAGCAGACGGTGCTGCCGGTGGTCAATTCGGCCGGCGAGCCGCGCGGGCTGATCCGCGAACCGGACCTCAAGAGCTTCCTCTATCTCTCCTTCGGCCGGGACCTCCTGCTCAATCCGACGATCGACAACCACCTGCGCCGCTTCATCCGCCCCTGCGCGGTAGCGGACATCAACGCGCCGCTCGACCGTCTCGTGGATCTCGGTTCGGACGACTTCTCCGACGGGCTGCTGGTGACGCGCGGCGGACGCTATGCCGGGTGCCTGCTCGCCGGTTCGCTGCTGAAGATTTCCAACGAGGTTCGCCTGCAGATCGCCCAGGACCAGAATCCGCTGACCAAGCTGCCCGGCAATTCGGCGATTTCCGACTATGTCTCGCGCGCCTGTGCCGACCCGTCCCGCGACCGCGCCTTCTGCTATGTCGACTTCGACAATTTCAAGCCGTTCAACGACGCCTATGGCTTTCGCATCGGCGACCGGGCACTGATCCTGTTTTCGGAGTTGATGAAGCGCCGGCTCGACACGCTGCGCGCCTTTATCGGCCATGTCGGCGGCGACGACTATTTCGTCGGGCTGGAGGAATGGTCGCCGGATCGCACCCTTCGTCTGATGGCGGATCTGCGCGGCGAATTCGCCCGCAATGTCGAGAGCCTCTACAGTCCCGAACACCGGCGGCAGGGCTATATCCAGGCCGAAGACCGCAAGGGACGGTCGCAGACCTATCCGCTGCTGACCTGCTCCATCGCCATCCTGCACATCCCGACCGGGCTTTCGATCGAGAATCTCGACCTGCTGAGCAATCACATCGCCCGGCTCAAGCACCGGGCAAAGGCCGAGCCCGGCGGCGTCACTGTTGCCAGCTTCGGCGCCGACGGCGAGGATCGCTCCTCCAGCGAGGCCCTTCACAGGATGGCCGACAGGCTGCGCGAGGCGCTGTAATCCGCGCGGTTCAGCCGATCTCGATGTCGAGCCCCAGGTCGAGCACCGGCGCGGAATGCGTGATCCAGCCGACCGAGATCAGATCGACGCCGGTTTCGGCAATCGCGGCGACAGTGTCGAGGGTCACCCCGCCCGAGGCTTCCAGCACCACACGTCCGCCGGCGATGGCGACCGCCTCGCGCAGCGTTTCGGGGGGCATGTTGTCGAGCATCACCACGTCGGGACGCGCCTGAAGCGCCTCGCGCAACTGGTCGAGCGTGTCGACCTCCACCTCGATCCGCACGAGATGCCCGGCGAAACGCCGCGACGCCTCGATGGCGTCCCGCACCCCGCCGGCGACCGCGATGTGGTTGTCCTTGATCAGGATCGCATCATCCAGCCCGAAGCGGTGATTGGCGCCGCCGCCGCAGCGCACCGCGTATTTCTCGAAAGCCCTGAGACCCGGCGTCGTCTTGCGGGTGCAGACGATGTGCGCCTTCGTGTGGGCGATGCGGTCGGCGAACGCGGCTGTTGCCGTCGCCACGCCGGACAGGTGGCCGAGATAGTTCAGCGCCACCCGCTCGGCCGACAGCATGCCGCGCGCAGGTCCCGACACCCGCATCACGACATCCCCCGGCTCCAGTCGGTCGCCATCGCGGGCGAGCCGCTCCACCTCGATCGACGGATCGCTGAGACGGAAGGCGGCGGCGGCAAGATCCAGGCCGGACAGGCGGCCGGGACGGCGGGCGGCGATGACCGCCCTTGCGCCGGTCTCGGGTGACAGCGTCGCCTGGGCAGTGATGTCGCCCGCCCTGCCCCAGTCCTCCAGCAGCGCCGCCCGCACGGCATCCTCCACCATCAGGGCAGGCAGAACCGGCAGGTTGGTCGCGGTGCCCGCCATCAGCCCTCTCCCCCGGCCGGCAGCGCGGCGACGGCCTTGCGGCCGATCTCGCTCTCCGCCGCCTCGCGCACGACGGCCGCGACATCGCTCGCGGTCAGATAGGAGCGCCGGGCGAAGGCCGCATCCTCCTGCGGATAGTCGGCGCGGGAATGGCTGCCCCGGCTTTCCCGCCGCAGCAGCGCCGCCGCGGCGACCGTCTTGCCGGCGGTCATCATGTTGCGGATCGAGCGGCGGGTGCAGCGGGCCTCGAGCGCGTCGATCACGGCGAGTGCCGCCGTCAGGCCCTCGGCCGTGCGAACGACGCCGACCCCGTCGGCCATGGTCCGCCGCAGCAGGCTGATCGCCTCGCGCTCCACCTCGTTGCGCCGGCTCGGCTCCTGGATATGGTCGTCGATGCCGGGCCAGTGGGCGGTGCGCGGGTTGGGCATCTGGTTCTGGATGTCCTCGGCGACGCGCGCGGCAAAGACCACCGTCTCCAGCAGCGAGTTGGAGGCCAGCCGATTGGCGCCATGGGCACCGGTCGAGGCGACCTCGCCGGCCGCCCAGAGATTGTCCAACGAGGTGCGGCCGTTGGCGTCGGTCAGCACGCCGCCCATGTGATAATGCTCGGCCGGCGCCACCGGGATCGGCTGGCGGACGGGGTCGATACCCGCCTCAAGGCAGGCCGCATGCACGGTCGGGAAGCGGTCGGCGAAACTCTCGCCGATCGCCTGCCGGCAATCGAGAAAGGCCCCACGCCCGGCAAGGTTCTCGGCAAAAACCGCCCGGGCGACCACGTCGCGCGGCGCCAGATCCTTCAGGGGAACCTCCGCCATGAAGCGGCGGCCGTCGGCATTGATCAGCGTCGCGCCCTCGCCGCGCAGGGCCTCGGAGGCGAGCGGCGCCGGGTCGCGGCCGACATTGAGCGCGGTCGGATGAAACTGCACGAATTCGGCGTCGGCGATCACCGCCCCCGCATTGAGGGCCATGGCGAGGCCCTGGCCGTTGGCCTCCGGCGGGTTGGTCGTGACGGCGTAGAGATGGCCGATGCCGCCGGAGGCCAGCACCACCGCATGCGCGGGAAACGCCAGGCGCTCGCGGTCGCCGCGCCGACGGGCGAGCACGCCGGTGACGATGCGTCCCTCATGCTGAAGCTGTTCGCCGAGATAGCCCTCGACCACCCGGATCGACGGGGTCTTGCGCACCGCCGCCACCAGCGCGTCCATGATCGCCCGGCCGGCCATGTCGCCGCGCACGCGCACGATGCGGTTCATCGAGTGGGCGGCCTCGCGCGACAATTGCAGGCGGCCCTCCAGGTCCATGTCGAAGGGAACGCCATAGCCGAGCAGGTCGCGAACCCGGTCGCCGGCCTCCTCGGTCATCAGGCGGACGATCTTTTCCTCGCACAGCCCGCCGCCGACGGCGATCGTGTCGGCGGCATGGGCGGCGGCGCTGTCCTCGTCGGAGACGGCTGCGGCGATGCCGCCCTGCGCCCAGGCGGAGGACGCGCCTTCGCCGATGGGCGAGGCGGAGAGGATGGTGACCGGGCGCGGCGCCAGTTTCAGGGCGCAGAACAGGCCGGTCAGGCCGCCGCCGAGAATGACGACATCGTCGATATGGGAAGTCACGGGACGTGGCGACGTCATGAATTTCGTCCGGAAGGCCGGCTGCCGGGCGGCAGCCGGAGGAACGACGGTCGGGGCGGGCCGCCACGCGGCGCTGCCGGACGCCAAGCGCCCGGCATCGGCTCAGTTGCCGTTCGACCGGCGATCAGCTCTTGAGGTTGATCATCCGCTCGACCGCACGGCGTGCGCGGGTGGCAACCTGCGGATCGACCGTGACCTCATCCCGCATTTCCAGCAGGCAGTCGAGGATCTTCGACAGGGTGATGCGCTTCATGTGCGGGCACAGGTTGCAAGGCCGCACATAATCGACACCCGGCGTCTCCGAGGCAATGTTGTCGGCCATCGAGCACTCGGTGACCAGCATCACCTTCTCCGGCCGGTTGGTCTTGACCCAGTCGATCATGCCGGCGGTGGAGCCGGTGAAATCGGCCTCGTCGACCACCTCCGGCGGGCATTCCGGATGGGCGATGATCTTCACGCTCGGCTCGATCTCGCGATATTCGCGCAGCTCCGCCGCTGTGAAGCGCTCATGCACCTCGCAGGCACCGGCCCAGGTCAGGATCTCGACATCGGTCTGCCGCGCGACGTTGGCCGCCAGATACTGGTCGGGGATCAGCAGCACGCGCGGCGCGCCGAGGCTCTCCACCACCTGCACCGCATTGGCCGAGGTGCAGCAGATGTCGCATTCGGCCTTCACGTCGGCCGAGGTATTGACATAGGTGACGATCGGCACGCCCGGGTGCTTTTCGCGCAAGGCCCGCACATCGGCGGCAGTGATCGACTCGGCCAGCGAGCAGCCGGCCTTCATGTCCGGGATCAGCACCGTCTTGTCCGGATTGAGGATCTTCGCCGTCTCGGCCATGAAATGGACGCCGCACTGGACGATCACCTCCGCGTCGGTCTTCGCCGCCTCCTTCGCCAGCGCCAGGCTGTCGCCGACGATGTCGGAGACGCCGTGGAAGATCTCCGGCGTCATATAGTTGTGGGCGAGGATGACGGCGTTGCGCTCCTTCTTGAGGCGGTTGATCTCATGGATCACCGGCGCCAGCACCGGCCACTCGATCTCGGGGATCAGGTGCCGGACCTTCTCATAGATCGGCGCGGTCGCCTCGGCGACTTCCGCAGTATAGGCAAGATGAGGACGCGGCAGCATCGAATAGCCGCTGGCCCTTGCGGGTGCGGCGGTCGAGCATCCGGACATGCTGCCGATATCGAGTGCGATGGTGGCCATGGCGACCTCCTGACTTCATCCGGGCTGCGGCACCGCCGCGACACCCGCCCCCTACCGAGCGGCCTGACATCCATTGGCCTTTCGGCCGGACGAATGTCGTTTTGCTCAACTTGAGCATAAACTGGTGTTTAAAAAACGCGGCCTTAGCCGACGCTTATGCTCTCTTGGCGCATATATAGGCGCGCCGGACGCGCTTGCCAACGCGTTTGTTGAAGAGAAGCCGGCTTTTTGTCGGACAAATCCGGAAAACCCATTTTCCGCAAAGACTTGCGGCACGGATGCGGCGATGGACCGAATTGTCGCAGCCGGGGCCGACAGGCTGCCGGCGACCATCCTCCGGACGGCAAACCGGGCGCGGAAGCCGGGAAAGGTCTCCGCCCCGAGGACCGGGACCCTGCAGACCTTGACTGCGGATCGCATCCGAGCGCCCCCAACTCATTCACGCCGTAAATGCAAAGCGCAAAGATCTTTCACTTTTCGACATGGGCGGCTTCCTCCATAGTCGCGATCAAACTGTCAGCCGGGCCCGGTCCAGCCGGGCCGCCGATCTCAGGCCCCCCGCCATGACGTCCCCCGTCTCCGCTCCGCTCCCCAAGGCGTCCATCAACCTGCCGCTGATCATCCTCTGCGGCTGCCTGATCGCCCTGCTCAGCTTCGGCCCGCGCTCCGCGCTCGGCCTGTTCCTCGCCCCGATGACCGAGGCGCGCGGCTGGTCGCGCGAGATCTTCGCGCTGGCGCTCGCCATCCAGAACCTCGTCTGGGGCGCGGCGCAGCCGGTCGCCGGCATGGTCGCCGACCGGTTCGGCACGGCGCGCACGCTCGCCTTCGGCGGCATTGTCTACACGCTCGGCCTCCTGCTGATGGCCCAGGCGGAGAGCCCCCTGCTGCTGCATGTCGCCGGCGGCGTGATGATCGGCCTCGGCGTCGCCTTTTCGTCCTTCTCGCTGGTGCTCGCGGCCTTCGGGCGCTCCGTCACGCCGCAGCGCCGCTCGCTCGCCTTCGGCATCGGCACGGCGGCCGGCTCCTTCGGCCAGTTCCTGTTCGCCCCGCTCTCCCAAGGCCTTATCGACGGGCTCGGCTGGCACGACAGCCTTTATGTGCTGGCCGGGCTGATGCTGCTGATCCCGTTCCTGGCCGTGGCGCTGAAGGGCAAGCCGGCCGCCTATGTGCCGGGCTCGGCCATTGCCGACCAGAAGCTCACCGAGGCGATTTCCGAGGCCTTCCGCACCCGCGGTTTCATCCTGCTGACCTTCGGTTTCTTCGTCTGCGGCTTCCACGTTGCCTTCATCACCGTGCATCTGCCGCCCTATATCGCCGACCTTGGCCTCGACCCGAAATGGGGCGCCATTGCCATCGCACTGATCGGCCTGTGCAACGTCTTCGGGGCGCTTGCGGCGGGCTATATCGGCGGGCGCTGGTCGAAGCCCTATTTCCTGTCGCTGATCTATCTGGGCCGCGCCATTGCCATCACCCTGTTCCTGATGGCGCCGGCAACGCCGCTGAGCGTGCTGATCTTCGCCGGCACAATGGGCTTCCTGTGGCTCTCCACCGTGCCGCCGACCTCCGGCCTCGTCGCGGTGATGTTCGGCCCGCGCTACATGGCGACGCTGTTCGGCTTCGTGTTCTTCTCGCACCAGATCGGCTCGTTCCTCGGCGTCTGGCTCGGCGGCCGGCTCTACGACCAGACCGGCTCCTATGACGTGATCTGGTATCTCGGCATCGCGCTCGGCCTCTTCGCCGCCATCGTTCACTGGCCGATCAAGGAAGAGCCGGTCGCGCGGCTGGCCGGCGTACCCGCGCAGTAAAGCAGGCGGAAGCACCACGGCACACGAAAAGGGCGCGGGACCTGCCGGTTCCGCGCCCTTTCCGGTTTCGCAGCCGGCGTCCTAGCCGGCGATCTTGGAGAAGTCGGCGACCTCGCGGGTCGCCTCGCGGATCTCGGCGAGCAGCCGCAGCCGGTTGAGGCGCAGGTCCGCATCCTCGGCATTGACCAGGATGTCGTCGAAGAACCGGTCGACCGGCGCGCGCAGGCCCGCCAGCGCCGTCATCGCGCCGGCAAAGTCCTCGCGCGACAGCGCGGAGCGGATCTCGGCCCGCGCGGTGTCGATGGCCGCCGCCAGGGCGATCTCCGCCGGCTCGGCCAGGTGATCGGCATGCGGCGCGCCGGAAATGACAACGCCGTCCTTCTTCTCCTCGGCGCGCAGGATATTGGCCGCGCGCTTGCTGCCGGCCAGGAGGTTCGCCCCGTCCTCGGTGGCGAGGAACGCACCCAGCGCCTCGACCCGGCGCACCACCATCAACAGGTCGTCCTGCCCCTCCAGCGCGAAAACCGCGTCGATGAGGTCGTGACGGGCGCCCTGCTCGCGCAGATGCACTTTCAACCGGTCGGCGAAGAAGGACAGGAGGTCGCCGCCGGCCTCTGCCATCGCGGCATTCGCGCGGACAAGAAGCCTGGACAGCGACAGCCGCAGCCCGTTCTCCAGCACGATGCGGATGACGCCGAGCGCGGCGCGGCGCAGCGCGAAGGGATCCTTCGAGCCGGTCGGCTTCTCGTCGATGGCCCAGAAGCCGGTCAAGAGGTCGAGCTTGTCGGCGAGCGCCACGGCGACGGCGACCGGGTCGGTCGGCACCGCGTCGGACGGGCCTTGCGGCTTGTAATGCTCCTCGATGGCGCGGGCGACGGAGGCGTCCTCGCCCTGCCGCTCGGCATAGGTGCGGCCCATCTGGCCCTGCAGTTCGGGGAATTCGTAGACCATCTGCGTGGGCAGGTCGGCCTTGGCGAGACGGGCGGCGCGCGCGGCCTTTTCCACATCGGCTCCGACCAGCGGCGCGATCTCGCGCGCCAGCGCCTCGAGGCGGTTCACCCGCGCGCCCTGCGTGCCGAGCTTTTCGTGGAAGACGACGCTGTCCAGCTTCGGCAGCCGGCTTTCCAGTGGCGCCTTGAGGTCGGTTTCCCAGAAGAAGCGGGCATCCGACAGGCGGGCGCGGATCACCTTCTCGTTGCCGGCGATGATCGTCGCGCCGCCGTCCGAGGCAACGATGTTGGAGACGGCGACGAAGCGGTTCGACAGGCGGCCCGTTGCCGGGTCGCGCAGCACGAAGCACTTCTGGTTGGCGCGGATGGTCAGGCGGATGACCTCGTCGGGCAGGTCCAGGAACGCCTCGTCGAAGCTGCCGACCAGCACCACCGGCCATTCCACCAGGCCCGCCACTTCCTCCAGCAGGCCCTCGTCCTCGACCAGTTCCAGGCCCAGCGCCATGGCGCGGTTGCGCGCGTCGTTGACGATGATGTCCTTGCGCCGGTCGGCATCGAGCACGACCTTGGCCTTTTCCAGCTTGTCGGCATAGTCGTCCAGCCGCCGCACCTCGAAAGCGTCCGGCGACAGGAAGCGGTGGCCGCGCGTCGTGTTGGAGGAGACGATGCCGTCGATCTCGAAGGGCACCACCTCCGGCTCCTCGGTCTCCGGCCCGAAGGTCGCGACGATGGAGTGAAGCGGGCGCACCCAGCGAAGCTGCCCGGTGCCCCAGCGCATCGACTTCGGCCAGGGGAAATTGCGGATGATGCCGGGCATCGCCTCGGCGATGATTTCTGCGGTGGCGCGGCCGGGCTTTTCGATCACCGCGACATAGAAGTCGCCCTTCTTCGGATCGGAGACGATCTGCGCCTCGTCGATGGAGGCAAGCCCCGCGCCGCGCAGGAAGCCTTCCAGCGCCTTCTCCGGCGAGCCGACACGCGGGCCCTTGCGCTCCTCGCGGGTCGGCTTCGACCCCGCCGTCAGCCCGGCGATATGCAGCGTCAGCCGGCGCGGCGTCGAAAAGGCCTTGGCGCCCTCATAGGTGACACCCGCATCGACCAGCGCATTGGTCACCAGCGACTTCAGGTCCTCGGCCGCGCGGCGCTGCATGCGGGCGGGAATTTCCTCGCTGAAAAGCTCCAGGAGAAGATCGGGCATCGGGAGGTCTCGAATGGTTGCGCCGCCGGAACGCGGCGGCCAGGACTGTTGCGCGTCCGTTAGCAAGAGCGGGGGAAAAAGTCACCCCCCGCGCGAGCTGTCAGAGCATGGGCGGGGCATGGGCCGGGCCTACCAGCCGCCGCCGCCGCCACCGCCGCCGCCACCGCCCGAGAAGCCGCCACCGCCGCCGCCGGAGCTCGACGACTTCGGCGCCGGCAGCGAGGAGGTGAAGGTCGACGACATCGCCCCGACGCTCTTGCCGAGCGTGCCGGCGATGTTGCGCGTGTCGAAACTGCGCCCGGAATACCATTTCGGCGCATAGGAGGCCGCGACAGCCGCACCGGCGGCGGTGAGAAGCCAGGCCTCGAACGCCTTCGACCAGGGTTTCTCGACATCGAGGGCGACCGCATAGGGCAGCAGCGTCTCGAAATGCGAGGGGCTCATCTCCGGCGCGCCCTGCATGTTCATCCGGTCCTTCTCGGCGACCTGGAGATACATCTTCAGGCCCTCGATCTCGTCCATCACGCTGCGGCCGAGCGCCGTCGGCGCGCCGATCAGGAAGTAGAACAGGAAGTTCACCGCCAGCAGCGCCACGGCGATGAGCGCCAGCGGAGGGATGTCTCCCAGCGTCTGCAGCAGCAATGCGGAGACCGTCAGATGCCCCATGGTGATGATGGCGAAGACGATGAAGATGAAGGCGATGCGCACGGTCACCCCGCGCGAGCGGCGCATGCTCTGGCCGATATGGACGGCGAACAGGACGCCCATGAAGGTCACCATGAAGATCGGGACCATCAGGGCGACCTGGTCCTCTGTGAGGCTGCCGAAGACGAGAAGAACGAAGATGGTGATGACCGACAGGACCACGCCGGGGATCAGATAGGCGCTGTTGGCCTTGTAGTAGCGATTGCGGTTCTCGCCCTCGATGGCGCCGCGGAAGGCCTTGCCGAGCGACTGGACCGAGGTGCCGTTGGCCTTGGAGACGGTGAAGTCGCCGCCGCGCTTGTCGAGCCAGCGGGCGATCGCCTTCTCGCCGCTGGGCAGGTCGGCGTAGTTGCCGCGCGCCGCTGCCGGGCGGATCATCGTCAGGTCGCCGGCGAGGTCGTCCAGAACCAGCTTGCCCTTGACCGCCAGGCTGAGACAGGCGGCGGAGAGCGCCCGCCAGCCCTCGTCGCCGAAGCCCTTGCGCGCGATGTAGTTGGACAGGGCCGGCGAGATGCCCTCCGGTCCCTCGAAACGCGGAAAGATCACGCCTTTCGGCGGATCGCGGCCGACCTGCCACCAGGCCCAGAAATAATAGCCGAACACCAGCACCAGGCCGATGCCGCCAAGGATCTCGCCGAGATGATCCTGGAGAAAGTAGCCGAATTCCTGCTGCGCGGTCGGCGGCGCCACCACTCCCTTGGGCATCTCGACGACGACGGTCAGCCCCTCGTGCGGCGCCAGCGGCCGTGTCGCGACGAAGAGCACGCTGCCGCCGCCGTCCTCGACGCGGGCAGTGGCGTCCCGCCCGGTGGCGCCATAGGCGCCGGTATAGGCGGCGTAGTCCGAGACGGTCGCCCCGCTCGGCAGCACGACGCGCGCCACCGCGCGGTCGATCGGGAAGCCCCACTCGTTGCCGGTGGCGTTCCAATAGACCTCGTCATGGGTCTCGAAGAACCTGATCTGCCGGTCGGTGCGGTAGACGATGGTGTAGGTATAGATGCCCGGCTGCAGGAAAACATCCTCGTGGCCGATATAGATGCGCACACCGCTGCCGCCGCGGTTGACCGAATAGCCGTCCTCCTCGCCGTCGCGGGTCACCGAGACGAGATCGAACCCGGCCCGGGCGCGGCGCCCGTCCGCCGTCTCGAAGACGAGAGGAATGTCGCGATAGATGCCGCGGCGGATCTGATTGCCTTCGGCGCGAACCCGGATCGACTCGGTGACGGTCAGTTCGCCGTCCGGGGCGACCTCCACCGTGGCGTTGAAGGCGAGGATGCGTTCGTCGGCCCGCGCGGTCGCCGGCGCGAGCAGCAGGACCGCCAGGACCAGCGATGCGGCCAGGGCGGTCAGAACGGCGAGAGCGCGCATGGTCGCGGCGCCCTCAGAAGCTGACCTTGGGCACCGCCCGGTCGGCGGGATCCTCGATCTCGAAATACGGCTCCTGGGTGAAGCCGAAACGGCCGGCCACCAGGTTGGAGGGGAAGCTTTCGACCACCACGTTGAGGGCGCGCACCGCGCCGTTGTAGTAGCGGCGGGCCATCTGAAGGGTGTCCTCGACCTTCTCCAGCGAGGCCTGAAGCTCGCGGAAATTATCGCTCGCCTTCAGGTCCGGATAGGCCTCGGCGACGGCGAACAGCCGCCCCAGCGCCTGCGACAGCAGACCTTCCGCCTGCGCCCGGCCGGCGACGTCGTTGCGGTCGATGCCCGCCGCCCTCGCCCGCATCTCGGTGACCGCCTCCAGCGCCGCCCGCTCGTGCGTCGCGTAGCCCTTCACCGTCTCCACCAGATTGGGGATCAGGTCGGAGCGGCGCTTGAGCTGCACGTCGATGCCGCTCCAGCCCTCGCGCACCATCTGCCGCTTCCGCACCAGATCATTGTAGAGATAGACGAGATAAAGGCCGATCAGGACGATCAGGCCGAGCACGATCCAGGTAGCCATCAGGCGACACCCTCTCCGGTCACGATTGGCGCTTACGCTACTGCAAGCAGGCCGCAGTGGAAACCGCGACGACGCCGGGAGATGTGACGCGGGTCACGAGCTGAGTGTTTGTCTCCCCGTCCGGCCCGGTCTCACGCGGGAGCGTAGCCCACTCCGCCCGCTTCCGTCTCCAGGAAGGCGGCGCCGCAGGCCTTGGCGAGTTCGCGCACCCGCAGGATGTAGTTCTGCCGCTCGGTGACGGAGATCACGCCGCGCGCGTCCAGCAGGTTGAAGGCATGGCTCGCCTTGATGCACTGGTCATAGGCCGGCAGCACCATCTGATGGACGTTGGTCCTGGCGGCGGCGCCGGCGGCGAGAATGGCGCGGCATTCCCGTTCCGCGTCCTCGAAGTGGCGGAACAGCATGGCGGTGTCGGCATGCTCGAAATTGTGCCGGGAATATTCCTGCTCGGCCTGCAGGAAGACGTCGCCATAGGTCACCTTCTCGGCACCCTCGCGGCCGTTGTAGTTGAGGTCGTAGACGTTATCGACCCCCTGGATATACATGGCGAGGCGCTCCAGGCCATAGGTCAGCTCGCCGGCGACCGGCGCGCATTCGAAGCCCGCCACCTGCTGGAAGTAGGTGAACTGCGACACTTCCATGCCGTCGCACCAGCACTCCCAGCCGAGCCCCCAGGCGCCCAGGGTCGGGCTCTCCCAGTCGTCCTCGACGAAGCGCACGTCATGCAACGAGGGGTCGAGGCCGATGGCATAAAGAGAGCGCAGGTAAAGGTCCTGCAGGTTCTCCGGCGACGGCTTCATGATCACCTGGAACTGGTAGTAGTGCTGGAGCCGGTTCGGGTTCTCGCCATAGCGGCCGTCGGTCGGCCGGCGCGAGGGCTGCACATAGGCGGCCTTCCACGGGCGCGGGCCGAGCGAGCGCAGGGTCGTCGCCGGGTGGAACGTGCCGGCGCCGACTTCCATGTCGTAAGGCTGCAGCACGACGCAGCCCTGATCCGCCCAGAACCGCTGCAGCGTCAGGATCAGCCCCTGGAAGGAGTTCTCGGGCCGCATATGCGCCGGCACCGTGTCGCTCGTCATGTCCGTCGTCCTTGGTAGCACGGAAGGTCCGGGCGCGAGGCCCGCGCGACTGGTGCCATCAACACCCGGTGCCGTCAAGGTGCGGGAGTGCCTAGAGCCCTTTCGGCCAATTCGGAGCCATTCTGACGGAGCGATTTTGTGACAAGGTCAAGCAAAGACACGCAGGCCGTATCTGGATACGGACAAGGGGCTTTGCGCCGGAATTGGCGCAAAATCGCCCGTCCCGCAGGGCTTCCGATTGGCGGGCGCCCAACGCCGAACCGGTCTTGCCCGATGCGACGGCATCGCGCGGCGACCGTTTCGACGCCGGATCGCCGCTCCAATCGAGAAGCAGAATTGACTTCGAATTGGCCGAAAGGGCTTTAGGCCGCCGATCCGCCGGTTTCGCCCAAGGCTGCAAACTGTGTCCGGGGTCACATCGCCTCAGCTCCCGTTACGTCATTCTCATGGGGCGATGACGATAGAGGAGGAAGATAAATCCCGCGCCATCGAGGACCGGACGCCGGGGATGGTCCCCGGCCCGACACTCGGAGGATTGAATCATGTTGAAACTTCGCACTCTTGCAATGGCCGGCCTCGCCACCCTGGCGATCGCCCTGATGGCCACCGGCGACATGGCCCATGCCAAGAACAACAATGGACAGGGCGGCAAGTCGAGCGGATCCGATCCCTCGGGCGGCCGCGTGTGGAGCCACAAGGAACCCGCAGACGGCGTCATTCTCTGTGCCACGCGGAGCTGCATGAAATCGTCGCCCGCCGCCGCGGTGACGCATGTGCCCAACAATCCGAACGGGCGTCCGTACCGGCGGCCCATCGTCGAGAACGAGACCTGCAGCACGACGCGCTACGTCTATCCGAACGGCACGGTCATCGTGCAGTCGAGCTGCCCGCGCGCGGTGATGGGCGTCATCTCGACCCATCGCTAGGATCAGGCTTCGAAGCAGATGTCACACGCCTGAGAACGACCAGCAGGGGGCTGCGACCCGGTCGCGGCCCCTGTCGTTTGCCGTCCCGTCAGTCCTTGGGGCGGTAGCGCCCCGTCTCCGGATCCTGCTCCAGCGTCTTTGCCGGCAGTTCGCCGCCCGTCCGGCGGGCCGCCTCCGACACCCGGCGCTCGACACGGGCGATTTCGCGCCGCACCGCGCGTATCAGCAGATAGCCGCCAATGGCGAGGCCCGCCGCCGCGATCACATTGACCATCCCGTCCTCCCGATCCTCACAGTCCGAAGCGGGCCCAGAGCGCGCGCTGTTCCAGCGCGCCGATCGCCTCGTCCGCCCATCCCTGCGCCAGGCCGGCGCCGACCGCGACACCCACCCCCTGACGCCGCGCGAACAGCGAGCGCGGTGCCCCGATCAGCCGCATCCGCACGCTCTCGCCGAAGCGCTCGCGCAGCACCGACCGAATATCGCCGATGCGGTCGACAAGACCAAGGTCGCGCGACGTGGTACCGGTCCAGAACAGGCCGGAGAACAGGTCGGGCGTCTCGGACAGCACATCGCCGCGCCGCCTGCGGACCAGGGCGATGAAGCTCTCATGCACCTCCTGCTGGATCGCCTTGAGGTGCCGCACATCCTCCTCGCGCTCGGGGCGGAAGGGGTCGAGGATCGCCTTGTTCTCCCCGGCCGTGTGGACCCGGCGCTCGATGCCGAGACGGGCGATCGCCTCGGCGAAGCCGAAACTCGCCGAGACGACGCCGATCGAACCGACGATGGAACTCTCGTCGGCGATGATCTCGTCGCCGGCCAGGGCGAGCATGTAGCCGCCGGAGGCCGCCACGTCCTCGACGAAGACCAGCACCTCCTTCTTCTTCTCGCCGGCAAGCTGGCGGATGCGGTCATGGATCAGCCGCGACTGCACCGGCGAACCGCCCGGCGAATTGACCACCAGCGCCACCGCCGGCCCGTCGAAGGCGAACAGCTTGTCGATCAGCGGCGCGGCCGTTGCCAGCGACAGGCCCGGCCGCAGGGGCGAGGCCATCCCGATGGCACCTTGGAGGCGCAGCACCGGGACGGTGGTCGGGACATCGCCCCATTTTCCGGGAAGGTGCTTGCGGAGTCTGTCGAACAAGGGGTGTCCTCGGGCTCTGAGTGGTCTGGCTGAAATACCTGTGTCTTCGGCATATAGGTCTGCTGTGCGGCGATAAAAGAGCCGCCGTCAGGTGCCGGAGGCCTCGTCGAGAGCCGCCCGGATCGCCAGGAAATCGCGCCAGGCATAGCGCTTCTGCACCGGGCTGCGCAGCAGATAGGCCGGATGCAGCGTCGCTACGGCACGGATCGTCGCGCCTTGCGCGGCCGGTCCCAGCGGCAGGTCGAGCCAGCGGCCGCGCAGCCGCAGGATGCCGTCCTGCACGCCGGTCAGCGCCTTGGCGGAGGCTCCGCCCAGGAACACCAGCACCTTCGGCCGCACCAGCTCGATCTGGCGCAGCACGAAGGGCTTGCAGATCTCGGTTTCCTGCGGGCTCGGCGTGCGGTTGCCCGGCGGGCGCCAGGGCACGACATTGGTGATATAGACCTCGCCGCGCGCCAGGCCGATGGCCTCCAGCATCCGGTCGAGCAACTGGCCGGAACGCCCGACGAAAGGCAGACCGCGCGCGTCCTCCTCCCGCCCCGGCGCCTCGCCGACAAACATCACCCGCGCATTGGCCGGCCCGTCGGCGAAGACCAGCGACTTGGCGGTGAGCTTGAGGTTGCAGCCGTCGAAGCGGGACAGCGTCTCGCGCAGCGCGTCCAGCGTCGCCGCCGTGCGGGCGGCCTCGCGGGCGGCAACGACCACCTCGTCTCCCGGAACCACGGCGGCACCGGCCGCCATTGCACCTTGTGCGGGAGCTGCCGGCGCCCGCATCGGTGGCTGAGACTGGGGCGGCTGAGACTGGGGCGGCCGAGACTGGGGCGGCATCTGCCGCGCAGCGGACCCGGCAGTTGGGGCAGCCGGCATTCCGGCCGGCGCTGCGCGCGCGGCGGGCACCGTCTCGGACAGGGCGAAGGCGTCGGAGGGCTCCAGTTCCAGCCATCCGTCGGCGCCGGCAGAGATGTAGAAATCGAGCAGCGCCTCGAGCGCCGAGGAGACCTTGCGCTCGCCCTCGGCCACCGTCGCGGACGGGCCATCGTCGTGCCTGCGGTCTGTCGGGTCTGCGGGTTCCATGCGGCTGTTGTGCCGCATCGCTCCCGGCAGCGCAATCGTTCCCGCCTTGACGGCGAGCGACACGTTCGGAATATTCCTCTTACGTAAACGTCATATGACAGCCATTGGCTTATCGACATTGCGGCGCCTTTCGCGCTGCACTAAACAGAAAACGCTGAGACCGAGGCACGCGGCACGAGAGGGAGAGAGGCATGAGCGACACGGAGACGCTTGGCGAACGCGAAAGCATGGAATTCGACGTCGTCATCGTCGGCGCCGGACCGGCGGGACTGTCGGCGGCCATCCGGCTCAAGCAGATCGCCGAGGAGAAGGGCGAGGAGCTCTCCGTCGTCGTGCTGGAAAAGGGCTCCGAGGTCGGCGCCCACATCCTGTCGGGCGCGGTGGTCGATCCGATCGGCGTCGACAGGCTGCTGCCGGGCTGGCGCGAGGAGGCGGACACGCCGTTCAAGACGCCGGTGACCGCCGACCACTTCCTGGTGCTGGGTCCCGCGGGCTCCATGCGGCTGCCGAACATCATGATGCCGCCGTTGATGAACAATCACGGCAACTACATCGTCTCGCTCGGCAATGTCTGCCGCTGGCTCGCCGGCAAGGCGGAGGCGCTCGGCGTCGAGATCTATCCGGGCTTTGCCGCCGCCGAAGTGCTCTATGACGACACCGGCGCCGTGGTCGGCGTTGCCACCGGCGACATGGGCATCGGCCGCGACGGCAAGCCCAACGCCAATTTCACCCGCGGCATGGAGCTGCGCGGCAAATACGTCCTCATCGCCGAGGGCGTGCGCGGCTCGCTCGCCAAGGAGCTGATCGCCCGCTTCGACCTCGATGCGCATTCCGACGTGCCGAAATTCGGCATCGGCATCAAGGAACTGTGGCAGGTCGACCCGTCGAAGCACCGGCCCGGCCTCGTCCAGCACAGCTTCGGCTGGCCGCTCGACAACCGGACCGGCGGCGGCTCGTTCCTCTATCACCTTGAGGACAACCAGGTCGCGGTCGGCTTCGTCGTCCACCTCAATTACAAGAACCCCTACCTCGCCCCGTTCGAGGAGTTCCAGCGGTTCAAGACCCATCCGGCGATCCGCGAGACCTTCGAGGGCGGCAAGCGCATTTCCTATGGCGCGCGCGCCATCACCGAGGGCGGCTTCCAGTCGGTGCCCAAGCTCTCCTTCCCCGGCGGCCTGCTGATCGGCTGTTCCGCCGGCTTCGTCAACGTGCCCCGCATCAAGGGATCGCACAACGCGATGCTGTCCGGCATGCTGGCGGCGGAGGAGATCATGGCCGCGCTCGGCCGCGGCGAGGCGAATGCCGAGCTTACCGGCTACGACGCCGCCTGGCGCGCAAGCGAGATCGGCAAGGACCTGAAGAAGGTCCGCAACGTCAAGCCGCTGCTGTCGCGCTTCGGCACGCTGCTCGGCACCATGCTCGGCGGCTTCGACATGTGGACCAACGAGCTGTTCGGCATCTCCCTGTTCGGCACCGTCTCGCATGGCAAGCGGGATTCGGAGAGCCTGGAGCCGGCGGCCAAGCACCGCCTGATCGCCTATCCCAAGCCGGACGGCAAGGTGTCCTTCGACAAGCTCTCCTCGGTGTTCCTGTCGAACACCAATCACGAGGAAGACCAGCCGATCCACCTCAAGGTGAAGGACATGGCGCTGCAGAAGGCATCGGAGCACGATGTCTATGCCGGCCCGTCGAACCGCTACTGCCCGGCCGGCGTCTATGAGTGGATCGAGGAAGGCGAGGACGCCCCGCGCTTCCAGATCAACGCGCAGAACTGCGTCCACTGCAAGACCTGCGACATCAAGGACCCGAACCGGAACATCACCTGGACGGTGCCGGAAGGCGCGGGCGGCCCCAACTACCCGAACATGTAAGACCTCTTCGAGATCCGGTGCAGGCAGGGAGACGCCGTCAGGCGAACTCCCGGCCCGCCGCCAACGTCTCCTCGACGAAGCCGTCGATGAATGCGTCCAGCGCCGGCCAGTCGGTGAACTCCATCTCGCCGGACGGGTCCATCTCGACGCCCTTCTGCCGCAGGATGCGGTGGATCACCCAGCGCTTGAGAAACCCCATCTGCCGGTCGCGCACGGCGCCGGCGGCAAGATGCAGGCGCGTCGGCTCCCAGTCGAGATCGTCGAACATCACTTCTGCCGCCTCGCGGGCATTGTCGATGTCCTCCGCCTTTTGCGAGGAGGCGGACAGGCTGACGGAGACAAAGGCCGTCGGGACGCTCTCCAGCCGCGCCCGCTGCCGGCGGATGAAGTCAAGCATTTCGGGCTGATGCCGGCTGACATGCAGGGAGGCGGCGAGCACCGCCGCGTCGAAGGAGCCGAGCTCAAGCGAAGCCGCCGCCTTGGCGTCGACCAGCGTCACGCTGTGCCCCGCGCCCTTCAGCCTTGCGGCCACCCGCTCGGCAATCTTGCGGGTCTGTCCCTCGGTCGTGGCATAGACCACGAGGAAATGTGCCATTCCGTCCATCCTGCAGCGCCGCGTCAGACATGGCAGGATGCATCAGCCGGACGAAGCTTTCATGACGGAAGTCAACACGATCATGACAAAGCCGGCAAAGGAAATCGCGCCGTCAGGCGCGATTTCGCGTCAGCGCCTCCACCGCCGCGAAGGCGGACATGTTGACCACGCCGCGTGAGGTCACCGACGGCGTCAGGATATGCACCGGCTTGGCCGTTCCCAGCAGGATCGGGCCGACATGCAGGCTGTCCGTCATCACCTTCACCAGGTTGAGCGCGATATTGGCGGCATCAAGCGAGGGGAAGACCAAAAGGTTCGCCTCTCCGGTCAGCCGCGAATCCGGCATCACCCGGCCGCGCATGGCCAGCGACAGGGCGCTGTCGCCATGCATCTCGCCGTCGACTTCCAGGTCCGGCACCATCTCCTTGAGCAGGTCCAGAGCCGCGCGCATCTTGTCGGCCGAGGCCATGTCGCGCGAGCCGAAGTTCGAGGCGGACAGCAGCGCGGCACGCGGCGTGATGCCGAAGCGGCGGATTTCCTCGGCCGCCAGCATCGTCGTCTCGGCGATCTCGCGCGCCGAAGGATCGACCGTCACATAGGTGTCGGTGAAGAAGGTCGCGCCGTTCGAGTTGATCAGCAGCGACAGGGCGGAGAAGTCCTGCACGCCCGGCGCGTTGCCGATGATGCCGCGCACATCGGCCAGGTGCTTGGAGTAGCGCCCCTCCAGGCCGCAGATCAGCGCGTCGGCCTCGCCCCGGTGCAGCGCCAGCGCGCCGATCACCGTGGTGTTGGAGCGCACCATGGTGCGCGCGGCCTCCGGCGTGACGCCGCGCCGGCCGATCAGCGAGAACAGCGTGTCGACATAGTCGCGGTAGCGCGGATCGTCTTCCGGATTGGTGCATTCGAAGTCGCGGCCCGGCCGGATCTTCAGGCCGAAGCGCTCGCAGCGGCTCTCGATCACCGAGGGACGGCCGATCAGGATCGGCCGCGCCAGCCGGTCCTCCAGCAGCACCTGCGCGGCGCGCAGCACGCGCTCGTCCTCGCCGTTGGAATAGATGATCCGCGTCTCGCTGGCGCGCGCCGCCGCGATGATCGGCTTCATGATCAGGCCGGAGCGGAAGACGAAGCGGTTCAGCCGGTCGTGATAGGCGTCGAAATCCTCGATCGGGCGCACCGCGACGCCGGTCTCCATCGCCGCCCGCGCCACCGCCGGGGCGATGCGCAGGATCAGCCGCTGGTCGAAGGGCGAGGGGATCAGATATTTCGGGCCGAAGGTCTCGGAGACGCCGCCATAGGCGCGTGCGGCCACTTCCGAGGGCTCCTCGCGGGCGAGTTCGGCGATCGCGGCAACGGCGGCGAGCTTCATCTCCTCGTTGATCGTGGTGGCGCCGACATCCAGCGCGCCGCGGAAGATATAGGGGAAGCACAGGACGTTGTTGACCTGGTTCGGATAGTCCGAGCGGCCGGTGCACATCATCACGTCGTCGCGCACGGCGAGCGCGGCCTCCGGCATGATCTCCGGCTTGGGATTGGCCAGCGCCAGGATCAGCGGCCGTGCGGCCATCGCCGCGACCATCTCCGGCTTCAGCACGCCGGCGGCGGACAGGCCGAGGAAGACATCGGCGCCGGGGATCACCTCGGCCAGCGTGCGCGCGTCGGTCTCCTGCGCGAACAGCGCCTTCCACTCGTCCATCAGGGTCTCGCGGCCCTTGTAGACGACGCCCTCGATATCGGTGACGAAGATGTTCTCCCGCGAGGCGCCGAGCGAGACCAGCAGATTGAGGCAGGCGAGCGCCGCCGCCCCCGCGCCGGAGGCGACGATCTTGACCTTGGCGATGTCCTTGCCGGCAAGCTCCAGTGCGTTCTTGACGGCGGCGCCGACGATGATCGCCGTGCCGTGCTGGTCGTCATGGAAGACCGGAATGTTCATCCGCTCGCGCAACGCGCGCTCGATCATGAAACATTCAGGCGCCTTGATGTCCTCCAGGTTGATGCCGCCGAAGGTCGGCTCGAGCACGGCGACCGCGTCGACGAACTTGTCGACATCGAGCTCGTCCACCTCGATATCGAAGACATCGATGCCGGCAAACTTCTTGAACAGGACCGCCTTGCCCTCCATCACCGGCTTGGAGGCCAGCGGCCCGATATGGCCGAGCCCGAGCACCGCCGTGCCGTTGGAGACGACGCCGACGAGATTGGCGCGCGCGGTGTATTCGGCCGCAAGCGAGGGATCGCGGGCGATCTCCAGGCAGGGCGCGGCGACGCCGGGCGAATAGGCCAGCGCCAGGTCGCGCTGGTTGCCGAGCGGCTTGGTCGCCTGGATCTCCAGCTTTCCCGGGCGCGGATGGCGGTGATAGTAGAGCGCGGCCTCATCGAGATCGTTGGCGGGCAGGATATCGGTTTTTTTCTCGGTCATCGCGATCCACTTAAGGCTGGCAGGCGGCGGGTCCGCTGGCACATCCGGTCCGCGGCGGTCACCCGCCCCTCGCGCCCGCCGGCTCGGCGGCGCGGGCGAGCGGCGCGAACAGGACGAGGATGCGAATCAGCAGGTACAGGACCAGCGCGTTCAGGCAATGCCATACGAAATGCGTTCCCAAAGGGAAAGACGGGCAAAATGGGATATCGCTCATTCTGAAAGCAAGCGAAATCACGAAAACCGTGCCCGCAAGCGCCAGCGGCGCGCTGGCCGGCGGGCATCGCCGCGCTGCAAGGGCGGCAACGCCGAAGATGGCGAGCGCGGCCGGTGCATAGCCGGCGGAGGATCCGAGGATCCCGGAGAGCTGCGGCGCCACGCCGTAGCTGGCGGCGAGGAAGGCCAGCGTCGCCCCGATCGACCAGCCGAGGCCGAGACCGAGGATGCGCCGCATCGCCAGGAAGAAATAGGCGTAGATGAAGACCGCGATCGGCACCACGTCGGCCAGCGCCGACCAGCGATTGGCGAAGGTGTGGAACAGGAAGGAGCCGATGCCGACCACGGCGACCACAATGACCAGAAACAGCACGCCGGCATCGCCCGGCGCCCTGCGCCGCCACAGCAGCCAGGCGAAAAGGGCGGCGATCAGGAAGGCGCCGTTGGTCACCGCGTTGACCGGCTCGGCCCAGAATTCCGGTCCCAGCCGCTCGCAATAGGCATTGATCGGTCTCGTCCAGTCCATCGTCCGCTCCTCGTGCCGCCCCACCGGTCCCCTGCCAGTCGGTCCTCGCTGGCGCCCGAGTGTGACCCGCCCTATCCTTGCGGGCAAATAGCAACCATCGCCTCAGGGCAGGGCCCTGCGCTCCACGAGGATCATCATGCCGATGCATCGCATTGATGACAGCCGTCCCTTCGTTCCGCTCAACATCGCCGTCCTCACCGTCTCCGACACCCGCTCGCTGGAGGAGGACCGCTCCGGCGGCACGCTGGTCGCCCGGATCGAGGAGGCCGGCCACCGCCTGGCGGACCGCGCCATCGTCACCGACGACGTGGAGAAGATCCGCGCCGTGGTGAGCGCCTGGACCGCCTCGCCCGATGTCGACGTGGTGATCACCACCGGCGGCACCGGCTTCACCGGACGCGATGTCACGCCGGAGGCGATCGAGCCGCTGTTCGAGAAGAAGATGGACGGCTTTTCCGAGGTCTTCCACCGCATCTCCTACGACAAGATCGGCACCTCGACCATTCAGTCGCGGGCGACCGGCGGCGTCATCGACGCGACCTATGTCTTCGTGCTGCCCGGCTCGCCGGGCGCCTGCAAGGATGCCTGGGACGGCATCCTCAAGTGGCAGCTCGACTACCGGCACATGCCCTGCAACTTCGTCGAGATCATGCCTCGCCTCGACGAGCATCTGAAGCGCGGCAAGCTGCGCGAGGCGTGAGACGCGGGGCCGCGGATCCCCGCGTCCTCTTCACGGATGCGTGAGCGCCGCTTTCCGTCATGCCCGGCGGGCCTAAGTGCCGCTGGGGAGCCTTGGGATCAATGGGAGGGTTTACGGACATGATCGAACTCAGCCTCAACCGCAGGACGCTGCTGACCGGCGCCGCCGTCACCGCTCTTGCCGCCCCCGCCATCGTCTCCGGCAGCGTGCGCGTGCGCGCCGAAGCGCCGATGCTCGGCGCCGCCGGCCCCACCTTCAACCGCATCAAGCTCGGCGACTTCGAGGTCACCACCCTGCTGGACGCCGCGCGCGCCATGGACGGGCCGCATCCGATCTTCGGCGAGAATCAGGAGGCGGCGGCGGTCGCCGAACTGCTCGACGCGAACAACCTGCCGTCCGAGAAGATGGTCAACGGCTTCACGCCGGTTCTCGTCAACACCGGCGCGCAGCTCATCCTCTTCGACACCGGCCTCGGCGGCGATGCCGGCACGCTGACCGCCCAGCTTGCCGCGGCCGGCTACACGCCCGAGCAGGTCGACATCGTCGTGCTGACCCACATGCATCCCGATCACATCGGCGGGCTGATGACCGGCGATGCGCCGGCCTATCCGAACGCCCGCTATGTCGCCGGTCAGGCCGAATACGACTTCTGGTCCGCCGAGGAGCGCCTGTCCGGGCCGACCGAGCGCGTCGCAACGCTGGTGCGCTCCAACGTGACGCCATTCGCCGAGAAGATGACCTTCATCGGCGACGGCGGCGAGGTGGTTTCCGGCATCACCGGCATCGACACCGCCGGTCACACGCCGGGGCACCTCTCGTTCCATGTGGAGAGCGGCGGCAAGCGGCTGCTGATCTGGGGCGATGTGGCGAATCATTTCGTCGCCTCGATCCAGCGTCCTGACTGGCATGTCCGCTTCGACATGGACAAGGAGAAGGCGGCGGCGACCCGCAAGCGCGTCTTCGACATGGTCGCAGCCGACAGGATCCCGGTGACGGGCTATCACATGCCCTTCCCGGCGCTCGGCTATGTCCAGGCGAGCGGCGAGAGCTATCGCTGGCTGCCGGCCGCCTATCAGTTCGCTCTCTGAGCAGACGCTCGCCGGCGCCCTTCGCCACCCCCTTTGGCCCTCCCGGACGGCGCGCAGCGCTGATCCGGGACGGGCTGGGGGACAGGACCGGCGGAAATGATGCGCAGGCCGGTGCCTCACCCACAGGCTGTCGTCCCGGTTCCGGCGAAGCCGGAGACCGGGAACCAGTAACCACAGGTCGTGCGGACCGAGCCGTTGAGCCGCCCTCGGAAGACTGGAGGCGTCCGCTGTCGCGCGACCATATACCCCCGGCGGATACTGGACGCCCGTCTTCGCGGGCGTGACAGCCGTGGAATGGGATGAGCGCCTCCCGCCCCACGCACGACGCGCGCCCTGGGACGCCATCCGGCACACCGCCCTCTCTCCGCGTCCTCCCGGACGGCGCGCCGCGTCGAGCCGGGACGGGCTAGGGGGACAGGACCGGCGGAAATGATGCGCAGGCCGGTGCCTCGCCCACAGGCCGTCATCAACTCATATCGTTGAGGTGGTCTCTCGTTCTGGCGTTGAGGATGACGACGATCTTTCGCATGAGGGCTGTGAGGGCGACGATTGGCTTCTTTCCGTTTGCGATCAGCCTGTGGAAGACGG
>NZ_FYAV01000014.1:0-12900 GCF_900185745.1 Stappia sp. TSB10GB4
GTAGCGCTTGGTCTTCTTGGCGATCTTGGCCATCCGGCCACGACTCTGCTCTGTCCACATTCAGAGCTTGAATCACAAAGCGCCTCAACGAAAAACCCCTGTCCGCGATTTTCCAAACGGCCTCTAAACGATACCAAAAGCGCTTCTTCATTTTTGCACTCGCTCTGCGGTCGAGCGGCATTGGGTTGCCTATGCGCGATGTCCTGGTGCCAGGGCACAATTCAGACGGACTGATGTCAACCACGTTGTTGGCCTTTCCATCGGTTGCAACTTCATGACACTATGCAACGTATTTTACCCAAGCTCTTGGAGGAAGAGGCTTGGAACTCATCATATTCTTGGGCGGCGCATTTCTCATGTTCTTCCTTTTCAGGCGGTCAAAGGCCGACAAAACGCTAATACCTGCGTCGCCGGATCGTTCTTCGGGTATCCGGGCGCAGCATCTTTCCGGCGACCAGGGATGGCGCAAGCATAGCGAGCCAGCGCGCTGGGTGGCTCCCGGTGAGTGGGTCGAAATCGCCGGGATCGAGATTTCGGACGGCAACTTCTACCTCGGAGGCTCTTTGCCCTCCAGAACCACGCGGCGCCCGGAAAACTGTCTGGTCAATCCCGGCCTCGTCGTCGGCTCTGGAAACGACCTGACCGGCCAGACCATGTCGTACTGGCCGTCCTACAGTGAACTGCATCCGAGTGCGCGTCGATCCTATCTCGTCTGGCTCTCTTCAAGGAGAGACAATCCAGACACTTACATTGGGTATGTGTTTCTCTATTTTTATGGCCTGGAGCGCCGGTTCTTCATAGATGAAGCGGCGCGAGACAAAGAAAAGGTTATTGAAGAGGTCAGCCGTCTCCTGTTGGTTTACGGAGGGAATGGATCGTTCAGAAACTACGCGACGCAGTTCCTCGAATTTGCAGGGCTGGTCGCCACCACTTCAAGCACAAGACCTGCAATCGAGGCGCGTACCGGCTACGGTTTCGACTTTTCTGTTTCCGCCCGTTTGTATCTCGGCGCCCGACTTGCCGAAGGCGATCCGCTCGATGCGGAGGATTGTCTGCTCTGGTTGACGTCCTCGCCCGAAACACGCCTGCGAACTCCTGCCACGCGTTGTTTCTCTTTGTTCCGCATGCTTTGGAAAATCCACTTTGACGCTCACCATCCAAGTGGGCTCAAAGTACGAACTCCCAAACGCAGGCTCGGAAATATCAGCTATCGCGCCGCGAGCGGCACGTTCAGCGCGGAACTCACAGGGGCAGAAAACACCCCCGACATTGCATCCCTGAGCAGCCCGTTGAAGGGACTTGCTGCCATCGCAGAGCAGTGCACCAACGAGTTGGAAAGCTACAGTCGCTTCATCGGCAAGCGGCCGGAGGACGCGGACAGCACTGAGGCTGCGGTTCTTCTTCCGAAGGCGTTGTTGACATGCGGCGACAAGAATCCGCTGCAGGCGCTGTCGAGAAGAATTTCGCAAGCGTCTGCCGGCCGGCCGACAGGCAAGATTGCGCTCGGCGAACTTTGCAAAAGGATCGGCTTGGAGGCACCGACGGAGGGCAAAGTTTCAGCCTCGCTTTTCAACAAGCTCGGTGCTGCGCTCGACCGGCTCGATATCGGCTATGAGCCTGATCGTCGCTACGGTGCTGTTCCCCCTCCGGGCGATGGCACAGTGGTCTTCTTCCGCGCTCCCGACGCGGCAACGGTCGATCACGAACGCATGGAGTTCCAGGCAGCGCGAACAATCGTGGAGATCAATGCACTTGCGGCGCAGGCCGACGGGGTCGTCGATCCAAGCGAGCTTGCCGCCCTGCAACAGGCGATTGGTGCGGTGCCCGGACTCACGGCCGTGGAGCGCGTTCGCCTCTTGGCCTATGCCAGTGCTCTGCTGAGCGGCCCTGCCAATGCCCGCATGCTGATGAAACGACTTGCGAAGTTGAACGATGACGGTCGTCAACGTGTCGCTCAGGCCGCTGTTGCCGTGGTGCTGGCTGATGGGCATGTCTCGCATTCGGAGGTCGTCTTCATCGAGAAGCTCTGGAAAGCGCTCGGGCTTCCGAAGGACGACCTTTACAGCGCGCTGCACAGCGGGGCAATCGTGGCCGACGGGCCGGTCACGGTGATGGCGGAAACTGTTGAGCCCGGCCACGCTATCCTTGTCCCGCAGGCAGCCTCGAAGCCGCAGCTAGAGATCGACCAGAACCGGTTGGCCCGGATCATAAGCGAGACCAGCGCCGTCTCCAGTCTTCTTTCTGAGATCTTCCTCGAAGAGGAAAGCGCAACGGTCGTTACCCGCCCCCAATCACGATCCGGCCCCCGGCCTTTCGACGGACTCGACACCGAACATGGCGAATTATTGCTGTTTCTTCTCGAGGAACGACAGGTCGAGCGTGCGGTTTTCGAGGAGCGTGCGAAGCGGCTTCGTGTATTGCCGGACGGCGCAATCGAGACGATCAACGAATGGGGCTTCGAAATATACGACGAGCCGCTTGTAGAGGATGAAGACATGCTGGCAGTGGCCGAGCATTTACGGCCATTTCTGCACGAAATGCATCGGGAGATCAGGGAGGCGCGCTCATGAGTACACAAAAGCCCATCCGCGGCAAGGACAGGGACACGATCCTTCAAGCGCTGGCTGCAGGCGTCGTGCCGCGCACCGGCTTGCAGCATATTCAGGTCGGACGCGCGGGGGAGGTGTCCGCGCTGGTGCGCGACATCGACCGTATTGCCGACGGCGGTTCCGCCCTGCGCTTCATCATCGGCGAATACGGTGCCGGCAAGACTTTCTTCCTCAATCTTATTCGTCTTGTCGCGCTGGAACGCAAGCTGGTGACGGTGCATGCCGACCTCGCGCCGGATCGCCGAATTCACGCGACTGGCGGACAGGCTCGCGGTCTCTACGCCGAAGCGCTTCGCAACATGGCGACCCGCACTCGGCAGGATGGCGGAGCACTCGCGAGCGTGGTGGAGAAGTTCATCACAGAGTGCGCGCGCGAAAGTGAAAGAAACGGCACGGCGGTTGAGCGCGTTATCGACGAGCGCCTCGCGCACATGCAGGAGCTAGTTGGCGGCTATGATTTTGCGACAGTCCTCAAGGCCTATTGGCGCGGCAGCGAGAACGACGACGAGATCCTGAAAGGGGCGGCATTGCGCTGGCTGCGCGGGGAATACTCCACCAGGACCGAAGCCCGGCAGGCCCTCGGAGTGCGCGCGATCATAGACGATGCCGACGTTTATGATGGCCTCAAGCTTCTGGCCGCCTTCGTACGTCAGGCGGGGTATTCCGGGTTGCTCGTCGTCTTCGACGAAATGGTCAATCTCTACAAGCTGCAAAGCGCTCAGGCACGAAACCAGAATTTCGAGCAGATCCTTGCCATCCTCAACGACGTGCTTCAGGGAAACGTTTCGGGCCTAGGCTTCCTGTTCGGAGGTGCGCCGGAATTCCTGATGGATACGCGCCGTGGCCTCTACAGCTATCCGGCATTGCAATCGCGGTTGGCCGAGAACGCCTTTGCCCGGGACGGCCTGGTCGATTTCACCGGTCCCGTCATCCGCCTCCAGAGCCTGACGCCGGAAGAATTGCTCGTGCTGCTCGGCAACGTCCGCAATGTCTTTGCACTTGCAGATCCGGAGCGACACCTGGTGCCGGACGAGGCGCTGACTGCCTTCATGGCCCATTGCAGCCAGCGCATTGGGGAGGCGTATTTCCGTACACCGCGCTCCACCATAAAGGCTTTTGTGCAGTTGCTGGCCGTTCTGGACCAGAATCCGGGAACGGACTGGCGATCGCTTTTGGGCGACATCGAACTCGCGTCAGATGCCGACGACGGCTACGGCGATGAAGGCAACTCAGGCGCCGGGACAGATGACGAGCTCTCCTCACTCCGCCTCTGACGGTATGGCTTTCGACCTGCTGCACCCAGAGGTTCGGCGCTGGATATGGGAGCAAAACTGGTCGGAACTGCGCGACGTGCAGGACAAGACGATCCGTGCAGTGCTGGAGGGAACCGGCGATACTCTGGTCGCCGCAGCAACGGCTGCAGGTAAGACGGAAGCTGCCTTTCTTCCGGTCCTGACCCGGATTGCGGAACACGCGGGCGGCGGCCTCTCCGCACTCTATGTCGGCCCGCTGAAGGCACTCATCAACGATCAGTTTCGTCGGTTGGAGCCGTTGTGCGAGCGCCTTGAGATACCCGTTGTGCGCTGGCACGGGGACGCGCCCACAGGTGCCAAGGCGAAGGTGCTGCGCGATCCTTCGGGCATTGCACTGATCACACCCGAATCGATCGAGGCGCTGCTGGTGCGCAAACCCGACGCCGCTCGACGTCTTTTCGGCTCCCTTGAGTTTATCGTCATCGACGAATTGCATGCCTTCCTGCATGGGCCACGCGGGTTACATCTCGCGAGCTTGCTGCGTCGCATCGATAGGCTCTCGGCCAAGCCCGCTCGTCGAGTCGGCCTGTCCGCCACGATTGGCGATCTTGCGATCGCCGCCCGCTGGCTGAATTGGCACTGTGCCGAGGGCGTCCAGATCATCGAGGCAAAGTCGGGCTCTCCAGAGCTGAAGCTTCAGATACGCGGCTACGAAGAGCCTGCTGACGTCGATTTCTTCGACATTGTGGAGACGGATGAACCGCCGGTACGTGCACTAGATGAAATCGCCAGCCATATGTTTGGATCCCTGCGCGGCAGCAACAATCTCGTTTTCGGTGGTTCGCGTAAGATGGTTGAGGCTGTTGCTGACCGGCTTCAGCGGCGTTCCGAGCAACACGGCATTCCCAACGAGTTTTTCGCACACCACGGCAGCCTTTCTCGCCATGCGCGCCACGAGGTCGAAGCCCGGCTGAAACAGGGCGAGTTGCCCACCACTGCGGTCGCCACGACCACGCTGGAACTTGGGATCGATCTCGGCTCGGTCGTCTCGGTTGCCCAGGTGGGGGCGTCCCGGTCGCTCGCCTCCCTTCGCCAAAGGCTCGGCCGCAGCGGCCGGCGCAGAGGAATGCCAGCGATCTTGCGCATCTATTGCCGTGCACCTCATCTCCGTCCTGAGAGCGGTCTGCTCGACCGGCTGCGGCTCGACCTCGTGCAGGCGGTGGCCTCGATCCGGCTCCTCATGGAGCGTTTCGTCGAGCCGCCTGAAGCCGACCCGGCAGTGGTGACGGTGGCGCTGCACCAGACGCTTTCGATCATCGCGGCGCAAGGCGCCGCCTATGCCGAAGCGCTCTACGAGGCGGTGTGCGGCGGCGGCCCGCTGTCTGCACTGTCTCGCAGTGACTATGTGGAACTGCTGCGCGCGATGGCCGCGCATGACCCAGCGCTCCTGGAGCAGGCGCCGGATCGCACCATCCTTCTGGGGCCTGAAGGCGAGCGGTTGACGACGTCGAGGGACTTCTACGCGATATTTCCGACCGACCAGGAATGGCGTCTCGTGGCCGGAGACCGCTTCCTGGGCACGATTCCCCTGTTCAATCAGGTCGGCCCCGGTTCGATCCTGCTGTTTGCTGGTCGCCGCTGGCGCGTCGAGACGGTAGATGATCCCGGCAAAGTGCTCCAGGTCGCGCAGCATCGGAAAGGTAAGGTACCGCTTTTCGCGGATCAGGCTGCCGAGCCTGTGCATGACCGCCTCGCCGCCGAAATGCGAAACGTTCTGCTGGATGATGCGCTTCCGGCGTATCTCGACGCTGAGGCGTGCCGGATGCTCGTCGAGGCACGAAAGGCATTCCGGAAATCGGGGCTTGAAGGCTGCCATCTCGCCTCAGAAGGTGACGATGTTCATGTCTTCACTTGGTGTGGGAGCAAGATGAATGCGCTACTGGCCCTCGCTTTCCTGAGTGCCGGAGTAAAGGCTTGGTCGCATGATGTCGGCATCACATTGGATGACATCAGCCTGGGGGAGGTCCGCTCACTTCTGAAGCACATCGCAACCAGTCGGCCTGTCACGTCTCAGGCTCTTGCAGATTTCGTTGAGAGCTTCGAAGTCGCGAAGTACGACACCTATGCCCCGATCTCATTGTTGCGACGCCTTTGGGCGAGAGAGAATGATGTTTCGGTGCAGTCACTTCCCGAAATGGCGAGGTTGTTGGCTGAATGAGTTGTGCCGTAGTTTCTTCCCGCTTCGTTGTCACCTATCATACGAACAATGTCGAAGGTGAAGACGATCCAGTAGGGGCGTATCGAGCACGCCCGAGCGGAAGCAGATTGTGGCAGATTCTAAAGATTGATGGACACGTTTTGTAGAATATTCTACAGATATTTGATGAGCAGAAAACGTGACAAGGCATACTACGAGGCGAGACTGAAGGCGGAGCATCCAGCGCTCTTCGCAGATGTCGTATGCGGGAGGCAGGCGTTCTGGGATGCGGTCTATCAGTCGGGGCTGAAACCACGTCCGACTCCACTCAGCACCTTGAAGCAGCAATGGCGGAACGCGGCGAGTGCTGAGCGGGACATGTTCCTGCAGTGGCTGGCTTCCGAGTATGCCATTGCCTGCGTCGTGGGACCTGCGGCGACAGCACCGTCTGCCGGCGCACCGATTAACGCGACTGTGACGGCGCCCACACCACCACCCGTGTCCGTAACTGTAGTTGGCTCGCCTCGACCGCCTCGTGGTGCGTCAGGCAGTACCATTGTCGACCCCTACGGGCGCCTTCTGCCGGCAGCCAAGCAGGCGATCTTAAGCATTCTGGCCGCAAACAGGCTCAAGCCAGGGGCGATACTGAAGGAGATCGGTGAGAAGCCGCTGAATCCGTCTCTCGGCTCGGCTCTCGCCCGCGATACGGCTTTTCATGACCCTGCCCTCGTCAATAAGCTCGAAGCTTGGCTCGACAAGCACGGATACTCGTTCCCGTAAACGGGACCGCCGCTCATTTCGTCGACGCTGATTTGACGCGTTCGCGCCGGCAAGATCAGGCCATGGCCCGTTCCAGTCTCTGTTTCCGGCGCTCCCAGTCTGGCATCACTTTGTCGAGGAGCCTGAAGAACGCGGGACCGTGATGGGGTTCGCTCACGTGGCAGAGTTCGTGGGTAATTACGTAATCGATGGCGTCGACCGGGGCCTGGATAAGGCGACGATTGAGCATCAGGCGCCCTGCCGGTGACATGGAACCCCACCTCTGCCGGATCTGACGCACGATGAGCCCCTTCGGTCGGAACGCCTCGGGATCTGGAAACAGGTCCAGACAGAGTTCTATTCGTTCTGGAAACTTAAGCTGGGCTCGGCTCCGGTACCATTCTTCGACCAACTCGCGCGTCACCTCGGACCTGTTCGGGCGGTGCGTCTGTACGACGATGAAGCCACGGGTCAGCTTTACGCCTTCCTGTATGTGGGAGAGGACCTTCAGCCGGTACTGGCGCCCCAGATAAAGGTGGGTCTCTCCGGCGACGAATCTGCGCTCCGGTGTTCGCGGAAGGAACTGCGCGAAATACCGCTGCTGTCTTGTCACCCATGCCGCACGTTTGCGCAGCTTGGCCTCGATGGCATCCAGCGTCGCGTCCTCTGGGGCTGCGATCACCACCGACGCATCCGGCTCGACGGCGATCTCCAGTGTCTTCCTCGGGCGGCGGACGATCTCATACTGGATCTCCTGATTGCCGTACTGCAGGCAGTGCAACTCGCGCGTCATGCCGTGAACCGAGCCCGGGCAAGATCCATGATCTTCAGTTCGAGATCGTCGAGCACCTCCACGGGCAGGTCGACGCCTCTCTCGTCGCGCAGGACGTCGAAGAAGTAGTCATCGATGGCATTGCGCAGATTGTTCTGGGCTACCTCGTTCGACCAGATGTCCACGATCAGGTGGGACTTGATGATGACGATGATCTGTTGAGCGATGGCCGCGGCATCGTCGCCCGCCACCGGTTCGTCTCCCTCGGTCTTGAGCTGACCGTCGAGGATGCCGAAGAGTGCCTGCGCATCCTCGTCCCCGCGAATGCTTTCCGGAACGTCCCGACCGCGATCCTTTCGCGCCACCTTGCTCGCCAGATCCACGACGCTGTTCAGGTACTCGCGCTCGGACAGTCGCTTTTGGCGATAGGCGCGGATGGTCTCTTCGAGCAGCTCGGAGAACTGTTTGTAGAAGGTCGGGTCCTCATCCATCTTCTCGGTGATCGTGCGCCGGGTCGCACTGGCGATCCGATCCGCTCGTGACGCTTCGGAGACGCCCGTATCCTCGACAACGGCTCTCAGTGCGTCCGGGTCGTTGATGTTGACCATCTCGATGATGGTCTCGGCGGGCATCGCCACGACGTGGTCATCCAGCAGCTTCTGGATCTTCGGCTCGAACTCGCGGACGTCGACCGTCTCCTGATAGCGGAGTTGGACAGACCGCTTGAGCTCGGAGAACTGCTTCCAATCCCGCTTCAGGGCATCGACCTTGGCCTCGTCGAAGACGTCAAACAACTTGTCGGATGAGAGCGAGATATGCAGGCATCGGCTGAAGGCCTTCAGGCGGGCGTAGAACTCATGCCGAAGCGCTTCGTCTGCCAGGTGCTGCTCGAACTGTTCCATGTCCTTCTTGTTACGGACCGGCTTGAACAGATCCCAGAGCTGATCGTGCAGTTGGGGCAGTTTGCGGATCTCCTCCCGGACATCATGCACCGTTCCGGCAAGATCGGCCGCCTCGTAGCCCTCGAACGCGCTGTATGTCGTCAGGGCGCTGTCGAGCTCGCCGAGCAGCCCTTCATAATCGAGGATGAAACCGAACTGCTTCTCGGTGCCGTCGTCCTCATAGAGCCGGTTCACGCGCGCAATGGCCTGCAGGAGGTTGTGTTCCTTCAGGGACTTGCAAACATAGAGGACCGTGTTGCGCGGCGCATCGAAGCCGGTGAGGAGCTTGGAGACGACGATCAGGATCTCCGGATCGCCGGAGCCCTTGAAGGCCTCGATGATCTGGCGATTGTACTCGTCCTCGGTCTTGTAGCGCGCCATCATCTTTGACCAGAAGCCACGCACGAGATCCTTTGACTCCTGGTCGATATCCTCGTTGCCTTCGTTTTCGTCCGGCGGCGAGATGACGATGGCGCTCGTGACGTGGCCGATCTCGTCGAGGACTTGCTTGAAGCGAACCGCCGCGGCCTTCGACGGGGCGACAAGCTGTGCCTTGAACCCCGTCCCCTGCCAGTGCTGGCGGTAATGCTCGGAGATATCGAACGCCTTGGCGCGAATCGCTTGGTCGGTCTTGGCGAGGGCATCCATCCGGGAGAACTTGCGCTTGAGGTCGGCCTTCTGGCTGCCGGTCAGTCCCTCGCTGATCTTCTCGAACCAGCGGTCGATCACGTTGCCCGAAACTTGCTGCTCGACGAGCCTCCCCTCGTAGAGCAGCGGCACCACCGCACCGTCCGCGACCGCCTCGTCGATGGCGTAGCGATGGATCAGCCGGCCGAAGGTCGACAGCGTGTTCTTTTCCTTCTTCAGCAAGGGCGTGCCGGTGAAACCGAGATAGCAAGCCTTGGGCAGGAGGCGCCGCATCTTGGCGGCGAACTGGCTGTGGCCGCCATAGCGCCCCGTCTGCGTACGATGGCTCTCGTCGACCAGCACGAAGATATTGGGGTCGTCATCCGCCTCCTGACTGTTCTTCAGCGCTGTGTCGAACTTGTTGATGATCGTGGT
Organism: Stappia sp. TSB10GB4; assembly: GCF_900185745.1. Lineage (NCBI taxonomy): Bacteria > Pseudomonadati > Pseudomonadota > Alphaproteobacteria > Hyphomicrobiales > Stappiaceae > Stappia > Stappia sp. TSB10GB4. The sequence continues at coordinate 9,594 of NZ_FYAV01000014.1, forward strand.
GATCAGCGGAGCCTTGTTGCGGACGAGCTCCAGAAGGTGTGCGCCGCTTGTCGCGCGGACCGGCTCCAGGTCGCAGGACTTGAATGTGTCCTTGATCTGCTTGTCGAGATCGTCCCGGTCCGTGACGATGAGGATCCGCGGGTTCACGATGCTGCGTTCCAGGGCGAGCGCGCGTCCCAGCATCACCATCGTCAGCGACTTGCCGGAGCCTTGCGTGTGCCAGATCACGCCGCCCTTGCGGATGCCGCCGGGGTCGTGCTGCCTGACGGTCTCGACCGCGCGGCGGATACCGAAGAACTGCTGATGCCGAGCGACCTTGCGAGTGCCGCCGTCGAAGACGGTGAAGCGGCGGATGAGATCGAGCAGCCGCTCGGGGCGGCAGAGGGAGTAGAGGGTTCGATCCTGCTCAGTGACGACGCGTTCGCCTTCCGCGCGCAGCGCAGCGAAGTGGTCTCGCGCCGTTGCCATTGGCCCGGAAAAGACCGCTTGTTCCTCGGCAAAACCCAGGGGCTTGTTGGCTGCAGCAATCAAGTCCGCCGGATCGCTCTCGGTGACCAGCTCTTCGAAGGTGACGGCATCGGGCACCGATCCGGCGGCGGCATCCCGCGCCAGCGCGGCCAGTGCGTCTTGCGGGTCGTCTTCCTCTCGCCAGGCCTGCCAGAACTTGGGCGGCGTGCCGACCGTCGCATAGCGGGCCTCGGTTCTGTTCATCGTCATCAGCAACTGAGCGAAATGGAAGAGCTGCGGGATCATGTCCTCGCTCTGATAGCCGATGAGCTGGCTCTCCGCGCGTCGAAGGCTCTCCGTCGGCCGCTTGTTCTCGATCACCAGAACGGGGATGCCGTTGACGAAGGCGACGATGTCGCAGCGCTTGGTCTGGCTGGACGCTGTCCTCTCCACCGCAAACTCGGCGGTGACGTGGAACGCGTTGTTCTCAGGCCGCTCCCAGTCGATGTAGCGGAACGAGTAGCTTTTGGAGTCCCCGTCGATGGACTTCGTGATCGTCGTGCCGAGGACAAGCGTGTCGTAGATGTCCTTGTTCGTGCCACGCAGCCCCTTCAGCCGATCGGGCGTCGGCTTGAGCCGCCGTATCGCCTCGTGCGCGTCTTCGAGGTCGAAGGCGTATTCGCGACCCCGATGCGTGAACCGGTTGATGCGCATGAGTTGTTCGGCAAGCACATCGTCGAGCACGACGTTCCGAAGCCGCCCGCCGCGCAGGCGCAGTGCCTCAACCTGAGACAATGGCGTGAACCCCAGCGCCACCAGAAGCTGAAGCGCCGGGATCTGGGATTGGTGCTTTTCGGCAGCGTCGAAGGTCATGAGCGGGCCTCCCGGGCCATGATTTCCTTGCTGTTCAGAGGCTCTGTGGCTATATAAGTCTCAAAGGATTGGGCATTTCCCGGTCGACAAAAGGGTCCTGGAGCTTCCGGGGCCCTTTTGTTTTGTCAGCTCTGACAAGAGGTTATGGGAAGCATTTGAGTCCTCGCAGCTTGGGCTCGATGATCTCAAATGCCCGGTTCGGCTGATCGGGGCGCAGTCGCGACAACGCGATGGGCCGTGCGGTCAGGTCTGCCAACTGCAGGCCGGATGCGTTCGCAGCCTTCGGAATGAACACCGGCTGGAAGTCGAAGCGGCTGAAATCGTGCCGCCGGTAGCCCCAGTGGCTATCGTTCCCGGCGATGCGGCGGAACTCGAGTTCTAGCTCGGCGTCCTCCTTCGAGCCTCGGCTCTCGAAAACGACATGGATCGTCTTTCCGTGTTCCCCCTGTGCCGTGAGCATCATGTGCAGTCGCTCCATGCAGAAATGCAGGGCGATTTCGTAGGGGTTCCAGGGATTCGCGTACTTCGCGCGGTGCTTCTCCTTGTCGATGACCGAGGCATAGATCGTCATTGGCGCTGCCTCGATCAACGCGTTCAACTCATCAAAGAAGCGGGTACGCAAAGCTCGGTCGGTGCGGAGCAGGCCGAAGGGGCCTAGGCTCTTGCGGATCTCGTGTTCGTGCAGAACGACCGAGTCATGCCCCCAGATGCCGAACTTGAACTGTTGCATGGCAGGCACGATGGCGTCGACATACTCGTCCTTGCGCATGACGCAGAAGGTCAGCGCGAAGACGGGATAGTGCGGGTCGATGCTGACCATCCCGTGATCGCCGCTCTCGTCGGCATAGACGATGAAGTCGGAGAAGTCAGGCAACAGGCTCCTCCAGCTTCACCCGCCACTCGCCGGTCAGCAGCTTTTGCATCAGGCCGCGCTTCTGCAGCGTGACGGCTTCGATCTCGCGCTCTGTCGCGGCAAGGTCGGCCTTTGCGGTGTTCAGGACAGCGGCGATAGCCTTCTGCTCGTCCAGTTCAGGCAAGGGCAGTTTCAGCGCGGCGAGGTCGTCGTAGTAGGTCCGCTGCCGCACGCTGCCCGAGCCGCTGCTGTTGATGTAGTGAGCCCACCAGGACGTCTTGCGCAGGTGGTCGAGGTAGTCGGGGTCGAGCCCGTCCGCGTTGCAGGCGAAGACGACGTAGTCGGGGCTGACAAGCACCTCGTCCTCGCGTTCGTTCATCGCGATGGAGCCGACGTTGATGCGCATTGGGTTGTAGGCGAAGGCATGGGGCGGCAGGCGCTTGTAGCGGCTGATGTCCCCCGCGATGGTCTGCTCACGCATCGGGACGACGCCTTCGGCCTTGGTGACGCCCATGACGAAGTTCCGGCCGAGCCGGTTGGCGCCGTTCCTCTTGGTCAGTTCATGGGTCACCGCTTCCAGCCGGGTAGGCGCCCAATTGTGGCGGATGCCGTTCAGGCGCAGTTTTCCGAACAGCAGCGCGGCACGCAGAGCGCCCAGCCGGCGCGCCTTCGCCGCGCGCAGCGCGGTGAGCTTTTCGAGAGCCTCGTCCCAGGTCCGCAGGATCTCGGCGATTTTGCGCTGTTCTGGGAGAGGGGGGAGCAAGACTGGAAACTGTCTCAACTGTGTTGAGTTAAGAGTTGAAAGGCCAGTCGACGTCTTTGCGCAAGAAAGGAAATAGTTTCGACCTCTTTTAGATTGCAGTTGAAGCATAAGGAATTGCGGAAATATCATCGAGTGATGGAATGCCCTTACTGCGAAAATGTGGTTCTGGTGCACGCAGTCAGGAATTTGCCCTTCCCATAGGCAGCCGCGCCCGAGATTCTCCGGATTGCCGTTCCCCTCAATAAGAGGCCGTTTGGAAAATCGCGGACAGGGGTTTTTCGTTGAGGCGCTTTGTGATTCAAGCTCTGAATGTGGACAGAGCAGAGTCGTGGCCGGATGGCCAAGATCGCCAAGAAGACCAAGCGCTACCC
>NZ_FYAV01000033.1:0-5187 GCF_900185745.1 Stappia sp. TSB10GB4
TCCATGGATTTGGTTGGCGAGTATCGATTGTTGGCGGGCCGTGGGGCTGTTTGGTTGGCGCTGAACGATGCGGATGTTCTGCGTCGTTGCATACCGGGCTGCGAGGAGCTTGAGCAGGTTTCGGACCGGGAGATGACGGCGACGGTCGTTGCGAAGATCGGTCCTGTGAAGGCGACGTTCAAGGGCGCGGTGACGCTGGAGAACCTGAACCCGCCCGAGAGCTATACGATTGTCGGCGAGGGCAAGGGCGGGGTTGCCGGCTTTGCCAAGGGGTCGGCGGATGTGTCGCTGGTCGAGGAGGGGGCGGAGACGGTTCTGCGCTATGCGGTGAAGGCGCAGGTCGGCGGCAAGCTGGCGCAGCTCGGCAGCCGCTTGATCGTGTCGACGTCGCGCAAGATGGCGGACGAGTTCTTCGGCAAGTTCAAGGAGATCGTCGAGGGCGGCGGGGCCGGGCAGGAGGGTGTCGGCGCTGTCGATCTCGACGAGCCGGATGCGGGCGAGATCGAGGCGGCGAAGAGCGAGGCGCTGTCGCGGCTTCCCGAGGAGGTCGGCGAGGCGGTCTCTGATGCGATCTCTGGCGCGGTGCACGAGGTGGAAGAGCGGGTCGCGAAGGCGGCACGCGAGGTCGAGACCGAGGTCGAGACGGCGGCGGGCCGGGGCTTTCTCGGCGGCCCGATGGTGTGGGGGCTTGCGGCGCTGGCGGTTGTGATCGTGATCCTGGCGCTGACACGATGAAGTTGGCGCGCTGAGGTTGGCACGCTGATCTGGGCGCGCTGTTGCGCCGAGGGTCCGGCAGGCGGCGGCGGTTGATCTGGTCTCGGCGCGCGTTCGGGTACACGGGTTTGGGCACACGGGTTTGGGCAGGTGCGCTCGGGCAGGTGTCCGGGGTGCCGGGTTTGGGCAAACGGTTTGCAGATGCGGGTTCCGCCCGAGCGGGGAGTGACGGGACCTTGTTGTGGAACGAGGGAGGATTTGCATGGCCGAAGTGAGCATGGTCGTGAACGGCCGGACGGTGACGCGGGTGGTCGAGGACCGGACGCTGCTGGTTGAGTTCCTGCGCGAGGGTCTGGGGCTGACGGGGACGCATGTGGGCTGCGACACGTCGCAATGCGGGGCCTGCGTGGTGCATGTGGACGGCAAGGCGGTGAAGTCCTGCACGATGCTTGCGGCGCAGGCGTCGGGGTCTGAGGTGACGACGATCGAGGGTCTTGCGTCCGGGGGCGAGCTGCACCCGGTGCAGGCGGCGTTCAAGGAGCATCACGGGCTGCAATGCGGCTTCTGTACGCCGGGGATGATCATGGCGGCGGTGGACATGATCGCGCGCCATGGCGGGGGTCCCCTGGACGAGGCGACGATCCGGGCCGAGCTTGAGGGCAATATCTGCCGCTGCACGGGCTACCACAACATCGTCAAGGCGATCGCGGCGGCGAGCACGACGATGGCCGGGATGAAGACGGCGGCCGAGTAGGCGCGAACAGGGCGCCGGCAGGCCACCGGACGGGTCACCGGACAGGCCACCGGACGGGGTTTGAGGTGCCGCCGTCCAGGCAAGGGGGCTGTCGCCGTTCGGGGGACGGCGATGCGGCGGGCCTGCCGGGAGATTGTTCGAAGCGAACTGTTCGAAGCGATTGGCACGTCGAAGCGATCGACATGAGGAACGCATGCAGGGCGGGTGCCGGGCGGGAGGATGCCGGGCATCGCGGGCCTTGCGAGGGAGGACGAGATGGCAGGTTCGGTTGAAGGTATCGGCGCGCGGGTTCAGCGGCGCGAGGACAAGCGGTTCATCACCGGCAAGGGCCGCTACACGGACGACATGACGGTGGCGGGGATGGCGCATGCGGTGTTCGTGCGCTCGCCGCATGCGCATGCCAGGGTGGTGTCGATCGGGGCGGATGCGGCCCGCGCGATGCCGGGGGTGATCGCGGTCCTCAGCGGCCATGAGCTGGTCGCGGACGGGGTCGGCAACCTGATCTGCGGCTGGATGATCCATTCCAAGGACGGCAGCCCGATGAAGATGGGCGCCTGGCGGGCGCTGGAGAGCGAGCATGTGCGCCATGTCGGCCAGGCGGTGGCGGTGGTGATCGCCGAGACGCGGGCACAGGCGCGCGATGCCGCCGATGCGGTGGAAGTGGAATACGAGCCGCTTCCCGCCGTGGTCGATGCGCTGGAGGCGCTGAAGGACGGGGCGCCGCAACTGCACGAGGAAGCGCCGGGCAACCTGATCTACGACTGGGAGATCGGCGATGCTGCGGCGACCGAGGCGGCCTTCGCGTCCGCAGCGCGGGTGACGCGGATGGAGATCCGCAACAACCGCCTGGTGCCGAACCCGATGGAGCCGCGCGCAGCGCTGGCCCAGTACGACACGGCGGAGGAGCACTACACGCTGTGGACGACCTCGCAGAACCCGCATGTGGCGCGGCTCGTGCTGTCGGCCTTCTACAACATCGCGCCGGAGCACAAGCTCAGGGTGATTGCACCGGATGTGGGCGGCGGCTTCGGGTCGAAGATCTATATCTATCCGGAAGAGATGGTGTGCCTGTGGGCGTCGAAGAAGACCGGCGTTCCGGTGAAGTGGACATGCGAGCGCACGGAGGCGTTCCTGACGGACGCGCATGGGCGCGACCACTACTCGCAGGCCGAGATGGCGCTGGACGCGGAGAACCGGATCACCGGGCTGCGGGTGAAGACGGTGGCGAACCTTGGCGCCTATATGTCGCTGTTCTCCTCGTCGGTGCCGACCTATCTCTACGCGACGCTTCTGTCCGGCCAGTATGCGATCCCGGCGATCCATTGCAACGTGAAGACGGTCTACACCAACACGGTGCCGGTGGATGCCTATCGCGGGGCGGGGCGGCCCGAGGCGACCTATCTGCTTGAGCGGATGATGGAGACGGCGGCGCGCGAGGTTGGGATGGACCCGGCCGAGTTCCGGCGGGCGAACTTCATCCGGAGCTTCCCGCATCAGACGCCGGTGATCATGTGCTACGACGCGGGCGACTACGATGCCTCGCTGGAGGCGGCGCTATCGGCGATCGACTATGCCGGCTTTGCGGGACGCAAGGCGGAGGCGGCGCGGCGGGGCAAGCTGCGCGGCATCGGCCTGTCCTGCTATATCGAGGCCTGCGGCATCGCGCCGAGCCAGGCGGTCGGTTCGCTGGGGGCGGGCGTCGGCTTGTGGGAATCGGCGGAAGTCAGGGTGAACCCGGTCGGCACGATCGAGGTTCTGACGGGCTCGCACAGCCATGGCCAGGGTCACGAGACGACCTTCGCGCAACTGGTGGCGGAGCGGTTCGGCGTCGGTCTCGACACGGTGGCGATCGTGCATGGCGACACGGACAAGGTGCAGTTCGGCATGGGTACCTACGGCTCGCGCTCCGGCGCGGTCGGCATGTCGGCGATCGTCAAGGCGCTGGACAAGGTGGAGGCGAAGGCGAAGCGGATCGCCGCGCATCTGCTGGAGGCCTCGGAAGGAGACATCGCGCTGGAGGGCGGCACGTTCAAGGTGGCCGGCACGGACAAGGAACTGCCGTTCTTCCAGGTGGCGCTTGCCGCCTATACGGCGCACAACCTTCCCGCCGGCATGGAGCCGGGGCTGAAGGAGGGGGCGTTCTACGACCCGACCAACTTCACCTTCCCGGCCGGGACCTATGTGTGCGAAGTGGAGGTGGACCCGGAGACGGGCAAGGTCGAGATCGTCGACTTCGTTGCGGCGGACGACTTCGGGACGATCATCAACCCGATGATCGTGGAAGGCCAGGTGCATGGCGGATTGACGCAGGGCATCGGCCAGGCGCTGCTGGAGAACGCGTCCTATGACGCGGACGGCCAACTGCTGTCGGCGTCCTACATGGACTACACGATGCCGCGGGCGGACGATGTGCCGTCCTACCGGCTGATGACGACGGTGACGGCGTGCCCGGGCAACCCGCTGGGGATGAAGGGCTGCGGCGAGGCCGGGGCGATCGGCTCGCCGCCGGCGGTGATCAACGCGATCACCGACGCGATCGGGACGAACGCGCTGGAGATGCCGGCGACGCCGCAGGCGGTGTGGGCGGCACTGAAGGCGGCCCGGCCGGCAGAAGCAGCGGAGTGATCTGCGCTGCGCAGGCAAGACGCAGCGGAGTGATCTGCGCTGCGCAGGCAAGACGCAGCGGAGTGATCTGCGCTGCACCGGCACAGGCAGCCGAAGAGGGCAGCCGAAGAGGGCAGCAGCGCGATCCGCGCAGGATCTTGATTGAGGATGGCGCTCCCGCACGGCTTGGCCGCGGGGGCGCTGCAGCAGGCGAGCAAGAGGCCCGGCCGGACTGCCGGGCGAGGGAGGAGCGGGATGTACGAGACGACCTATCACCGGGCGACGAGCGTCGCCGATGCGGCGGCGAAGATCGCCGCTTGCGAGGACGGCAAGATCCTGTCGGGCGGCATGACCCTGCTGCCGACGATGAAGCAGCGGCTGGCGGCGCCGTCCGACCTTGTCGACGTGACCCATGTCGCCGATCTGAAGGGGATCACTGAAACGGGTGGGGGCCTGCGGATCGGGGCGGCGACGACCCATGCTGAGGTTGCCGGCTCACTGAGCGTGCGGCGGCTGGTGCCGGGTCTTGCGGAGCTTGCCGGCCATATCGGCGATCCGCATGTGCGCCATCGCGGCACGATCGGCGGGTCGATCGCCAACAACGACCCGGCGGCGGACTATCCGGCGGCGATGCTGGCCTTGGGGGCGACGATCGTCACCGACCGGCGGCGGATCGAGGCTGAGGAGTTCTTCACCGGCCTGTTCGAGACGGCGCTGGAGGAGGGGGAGATCGTGACGGGTGTCGAGATCCCCGCCTGCGCGGCCTGCGCCTATGCCAAATATCCGAACCCGGCCTCGCGCTATGCGATGGCCGGCGTCTTCGTGGCGCGCAGCGACGGCGGCGTGCGGGTGGCGGTGACGGGTGCCGGGTCGAACGGCGTCTTCCGCCACGCGGGGCTGGAACAGGCGCTGTCGCAGAGCTTCACGCCCGACGCGGCAGCCTCCGTCGCGACCGATGCCGACGACCTCATCTCCGACATCCACGGCTCCGCCGACTACCGCGCAAACCTCATCACCGTCATGGCCAAGCGCGCCGTCGCAAAACTCAAAACCTGAAACCCCGAAACCCTCAAACAGACCCACATCCCAAACAAAACACCCCGCCGGAAAAAAAA
>NZ_FYAV01000081.1:0-777 GCF_900185745.1 Stappia sp. TSB10GB4
AAGGAAGCGGCAGGGACCCTGATGACGACGGGCGAAAGCCCAACCCCGGTCCGGTCGCCTGCCACTGGTCTCCCGGCGGTTCAGGCCGGGAGACCGCCCAAACTCTACCACCTCTTCAGACGAACAATCCCGGCCAAGGCGAAGCCGCGCGCCGGGGCCTATTGGCTTCCAGAGCGGTGGCGGGGCGCGCCGGCACGTCCCCCACACACAGGGTGTCGTCCCGGTTTCGGCTTGCCGAAGACCGGCAACCCAGTAACCCCAGGTCGCGCGGCTCCAGCCGAGGCGGGCGCCGCAAGGCCGGAGGCGGCTGCCTTCGCACACCCACACGCCCCGGCGGATACTGGACGCCTGCCTGCGCAGGCGTGACAGCCGTGGAGGTGGCGATGCACCCCCGCCGGCACGCAGACTGAGGGCGCCAATGGTTCCCGGCTCTGCGCTGGCGCGCGGCCGGGATGACCTCCTGAGAGGGAGGCACCGCCTCGCCCCACCCTCCGCCGTCACCCCGGCCAAGGCGAAGCCGCGACCCGTATGTGGACGGCCCCCTGAGGGCAAGCGATTAGTTGAGGCTCGCTCGGATCGACAGCGGTTCGTATGTCCGGCCTGTTTCGGCGGCATGGTGAACCGCCATGGCCCAAGATGGGTTGCGCGTGGGGCGGCGCCTAACGGAACCACGGCCTCGACGGCCGGTCGGGTCGCACGGCGTGTCCGCCTCACGTGATCGATCGAACGCTCCATCTCCCTCTCGGCTTGCCGCTCCCTCAAGCCCGGCCGGCGTGG